>CAYQOG010000015.1:0-22038 GCA_964419095.1 Microcaldota archaeon | reverse complement strand
GCATGGAAGACGCAGAGAGGATAGTAGGCATGGGAGGCGCAATAAGACTCGTCAAGGGTGCATACAGCGAGAGCAGGAAGATCGCCTATACCTCGAGAGATGAGACTACCAGGAATTATGTCCGCATAATGGAATACCTCTTCAAGCATTCGGGGAGGTTCATGATAGCGACGCACGACCAGGGGATAATAGCCCAGGCGATGGAGCTGAACAGGTCCTACAGAAGGGAGGTGACCTATGCGATGCTGAGCGGAATCAAGAACAAGGCGCTTGTGAGGCTCGCAGCCACGGGCAACAAGGTTGCGGCGTATGTGCCCTTCGGGGAGAAATGGGTAGACTATGCATTCAGGAGGCTGAGGGAGGAAAGCCACATCCTGCTTGTCATGAAGTCGCTCTTCCAGAACCAGAGAATCTGAAACGCTTCAGTATTTTACAAGCGAGATTACCCTGGACTTGCCGAGCTTCTTCCTTCCGTTGAGGTCTAAAAGCTCTATCACAAACGCGAAGCCGAGCAGTTTTCCCCCAAGTTCAGTGGCGAGTTCTGCTGCAGCCTTTGCAGTGCCGCCTGTCGCAAGCAAATCGTCAACTATCAGCACGTTGCTCCCCCTCTCTATTGCGTCCCTGTGCATTTCAAGCGTGGCACTGCCATACTCCAATTCATAGAGCCTGGCTATCCTGTCCCTTGGCAGCTTGCCCTCCTTTCTGATCGGAACGAATCCGGCATTGAGCATGTACGCAAGAGCAGCCCCTATGATGAAGCCGCGCGACTCTATGCCGAGTATGTAGTCTATTTTCATGCCTCTGAGCTGCTGAGCCAGTCCATCTATGCACATCCTGAATGCCCTTGGATCCTTGAGCAGGGGCGTGATATCCCTGAATATTATGCCTTTTTTCGGGTAGTCGGGTATGTCCAATATGGCGTTGCGTATGGCACTCTCTGCGCTATCCTCCATAACGTCACTACTTATGATAACAGCGTAATGCTTAAAAAGAAGGGAGTATAAAGAATTATTGAGGTAGAAAGGATGAATCTAGACGCTAGGCCAAAGACCCTGGCGATTATACCTGACGGCAACAGGAGGTGGGCAAAGAAGCACCGCCTCGGAGTCCTGAACGGGTACAGCTCGGGAATCGAGAAGTTCGTAGAGTTCTCAAGATGGTGCAAGGAGTACGGCATAGACAGCGTGACAGTGTGGGCGCTCTCCACAGAGAATCTTTCAAGGCCGAGGCACGAACTCGGCACGCTCTTCAAGCTCTACAAGAAAATGGCCACTGACAAGAAGTTCATTGCAGAACTTCATGAAACCGGAACAAGGATAAGGGTGATAGGCAGGAAGAACATGCTTCCGAAGGATCTCGCTGATTCATTCACCGGGCTTGAAGAGGCGACAAAAGACCACAAGGAGAGGGTGATAAACATGCTCCTGGCCTACGGGGGCAAGGATGACATACTTGAGGCTGCAAAGCGTGCGGTTGTGGAGCTGATGAACAAGAGCACGGCAAGGGTCGAGGAGCTCTTCGAGAAGTCGCTGATATCATACGGCATGCCGAGCATAGATCTTATAATAAGGACGTCTGGCGAGCAGAGGTTGTCTGGCTTCATGCCTTGGCAGTCCGATTACTCGGAGCTCTATTTCTCAAAGAAGCTCTGGCCCGATTTTACGAGAAGGGACCTCAAGGCTGCACTGGATGACTACGCGAAAAGGCAGAGACGTTTCGGAAGATAACGTGTTTCGATGGCTAGGAAGAAGGTGGACGTCACAAAGTACACCCATTATTTTAACATAAGTACGCCGCCGGCCGGGCTTCAGATGATATTGCTGCTGGCGCTCGGCGCGGCAGTGGGAGCGCTCTCAGGATTCATAATACATCCAGTAAACAACGTGAACAGCTTCGTGATCTCCGCTGCTGCGGCAGGAATATTCATCATCTCAATTCCTGCGATACTGACTGCAGTGATAATAAAGAGCATGAAGTGGAGGATGCACATAAAGCATCCGATGTTCGCCGCGCTGACGGTATCGGTAGCATACGCCATAGCGATAATCGTGGTTGCGATAATCTATTCAGTATTCAAGCGCTACCTGCTTGCATCGGTGCTCCTGATACTCAGCAACGCAGGCATGTACGGGTACTGGTTCTTCGTCGACAAGATAGCGATAGGCCAGAAGAAGGGCGCAATCGTGGTGGCTGCAGTGCAGCCAGTGCTGAACATACTCTTCTACATACCTCTCGGCACGTACATATTCACGCTTGCGGTGCCTTTGAATGCGGCGCTCCTCAAACTCTACGCAGGAATGATAGTCTTCCTCGCCGTAGGCTACGTGATAGTGTGGCTGCTCGACAGGCCTGCGAAGAAGGCCCTCGATGTGAGCGGCATTGCCATCTTTACCGCAATGGTGCAGCAGTGGCTTGTGGACATAAACCCTAGCTCTGATTTCCTCGGCGATGCAGGGGCGAAGAGGGACGTGGACATAGACGTGCTGGTGCTCAGGGGCAAGAAGAACAAGGGCGCGGTATTCATTAAACCTGACATACACTACGGCCCCTTCTCAAATGTGGGAGGCAGCACTGCAACGGAGCAAATAGGAAAGATGATTACGGGTAAATACGGCGCTGTGCCGTTCGTGATGCACGGCGCGGTCAATGCCTGCGACAACCCCGTCAGCGTTAACCAGGTATATGCGATGAAGAGGCACATAGGCTCTTTAGTGGACACGCTGCTCAAGGGAAAGATGTCCGAAGGTTACGGGAATCTCGCGGTGGGCAGGAGCGGCGCATGCAGAGCGGTGAATCTGCGCATAAATGAGACAAGCCTCCTCGCGCTCTCAAAGGCCCCCATGGTAACAGAGGATATAGACAGGGGAGTGGGGATCTCGCTTGCATCTCTCGCCAATACCGGGAGGTCAAAGGCAATGCTCATAGACGCGCACAATTCCAGGTTCGAGTCCGCCCCCGAAGAGGAATTGCGGGGAATACATCCCAAGTCGAAATACATACCTTTTTACAGGAATGCAATACTCCAGAGCGTGGAGAAGGGCAGGGGGAAGAGATCGCGGCTCATGTTCGGGTCGTCATGCGCAATAATGAGAACTCCGATTTCAGGGAAGAGGGACCTTGGATGGGGTTATACAAGCGTCGGCATATTCCAGTTCGGGGGCAGGCGTTTCGGACTCATCTACTTTGACTCGAACAACATGCTTCCCGGATTCAGGAAGGAGATCCTGGACAACGCAAGAAACAAGTTCGGCATAGAAGTTGAGGTATGCACAACAGACACGCATTCGGTCAACTCGATAGCGCTCTCGGCGAGCAATGCGCTTGGCAGGGAGACAAGGCCCAGCGAGATAATACCCGCATTGGACAAGCTCTTTGTCGAGGCGATAGGGAAGATGGAGACGGTCTCGGTTGCGCGCGGCAAGACTACGATGAAGGATTTCAGGGTATGGGGAATAGGAGCAGACGAAATGCTTGTCAAGGCGGGGAAGGACGCGCTGCACACTTTCAAGCATATCGTGCCGTTCGTTGCGACATGCGGGTTTGTAATAGCTGCGTGGGTAATATACATAATATAGGTTGTTCTGGATGGTCTTGTACACGATAGGTGCGATAGCTTATGTGGTGATGGTCACCCTCTACGTCTACAGGTTCATAGTCGCAAAAGACAACAAGAGATGGCAGAAGCTGACCCTCTTCACTATATTCATGGCCTTGGGGATAATACTCTTCCTTCTGGAGGGTGCGAGCGGCGGAGCCCTGATCCAGTTGATACTTGGAATGCTGATCTTCAACGGCATGATACCCACCTATGGAACTGACATAAATTTTGTCTACATAATATTCGGGATAGGATACATACTGCTTGAGTGGTTGCTCGGATTATCGTTCATAGCCCAGGCGATGCTCTTCGGAATGCTGAGTGAAGTAATGATGATGACGAGTGTCAAGGAGCGCCATGCGAATAGGGCCATTGAAGTGCGGAGGGACATGCTCCAGGCGCTCTTCGGATGTCTCTTCATCGCCGCATTCTACTTCTTCAGCGCCGCAACAGCGGACGTGTTGGTGCTTTCGATGATAATGCTGGGCGTCTTCCTCCTGAATTATGCGAAGACCATGCACAGGAGAACCTTTTCGGAGTTCATCTACAATCTTGAGAGGAGGAATACCGCCCTTGGCCATGGCGCGCTATGGCTGGCAATGGGAACGCTTATTGCGATATCATTCCTGGCCAAGCCATACATAATGGTAGTGTTTGCCGCGCTCTTCATAGGCGACTCCATGGCGACGATAATCGGGGTTACGTACAAGAGCAAGAAGCTGCCTTACAATAAGTCCAAGAGCATGGCCGGTACAGTCGCATATTTCCTTTCAACGTTCGTTGTTTCTTATATCTTCATAGGATGGGTCGCGCTGCCCGTTGCGATCCTTGCCGCGTTTGTGGAGTCCATACCATGGAAACTCGACGATAATTTCTCCGTTTCCATAGTTCTTGTAGCGGTGCTCCTGGCGCTCGGCAGGCTCTGATGTGCAGGATTATAAGCCTGAGCGGCAATCTAATACCTGCTTGAGTTGAATCCATGAAAATAGGCCTTATAACATCCTCAGAGGACAAGAGGCAGGCAGGGTCACAGGACCTGAGGGCTGCAATAAAGAAGCAGGGGCATACGCCTGCGGACTTTCACGTTGACAAAGCAGGCGTGAGGATGGGGAATGGCAAACTCTCTGTATTCCACATAGTGAATAAATCAAAGACTGTGGACGTAAATCTTGATGCAGGACTGCTCCGAAGCATAGGCGTTGTCAAGGACTACGAACAGTTCGGCCAGAGAATCTGGACAGTGATGGCATTGGAGCTCAATGGAACCGTTGTAATGAACAGGATAGAGGACTGGATCCCCGCGGGGGACAAGTTCGCCACCCTGGTCGCACTTTCAGAGGCAGGGCTGCCCGTGCCCGACACGGTTTCAAGCGAGGACTTTTTCGTCGGATATGAGGCTGCAAAGGAATTCAAGAGCATAGTTGTGAAGCCTCTGCGCAGCGGCATGGGGCTCGGAGTATTCAAGCTCGACGATCCCGATGCCGCCATGCACATATTCAACGCCTTCACAAGCCTCAACAAACCGATCTACGTGCAGAGGTTCCTCGAGAAGAAGGATAACGGGGATTATAGGGTAGTTGTCGTGGGTGACGATGCGATAGGAGCCGAATTCAGGAAGGGAATAGGCTGGAAGAGCAACATATCGCAGGGCGGCATACCATCAAAGGCAAAATTGACGAGCGAGCTTGCGGAGCTTGCGCTAAAGGCGACTAAGGCAATGAAGCTCGACTTTGCGGGAGTGGATATCGCTGAGACAGATGACGGCTACTTCATACTGGAGGTCAATCCTTCTGTCGGTTGGGCAGGATTCAGGGAAGTGACAGGGGTAAATCCTGCGGACAAGATAGTGAAGCTGCTGATTGAAAAGACAAGGAAATAGCAGAATAACCAGAGCCAGTATCATTTTTGCTATAACGATGCTCTTATTATATATCAAAATGGCTAAAGGGATATGTAGGACACAAAGTAAACTGCCCACCCGTAAACAGCGTGGGCTCCCTTGTCGAGATCGGGTGAAACGCTATGCTAAGGCGATCAAGAACCAGCAATATCGGAAGTGAGAATGGCAGGTTGGCGGTAATCGGAGACGGGCTTAGGGATTCAAGCAAGGAACGCACAGGCAAGAGGAGGTTCAGGGATTCTTTGAAACCAACGGTCAGGAAGACAGGCCTTTATGCGGGCGTCTTGGCAGTTCCAGTCGGCACTGCAGGTCCGCTGATAGCCGTGGCGTCTGATAGAACATTTAATTTCTTCACCCAGAACATAAGCAGCGTCATGAACAGGTCGGACCCAACGCTGTTAGGAATTAACGACGGAACGCTTCTGAGCTCGTTCATGGTCACTGCGGGAGTGCTCGGCGTAGGTTATGCAGTGGGGCTTAGGGAATCTCTTCCTCCGAAGTCCTGGCACTATGATTTGGGGGCAGGATTGTTCATATTAGGCAGCGTTGCGCTCTCGGCGAGCGGAATAATTCATCCTTCTCCAGTAATAAATCCTCACTTCGGCGCACATGACGCACTTGCGGCAACTGCAGCGATTGCGGGAGGCATAGGGGAAGGATTAATAGGCATTGACCTGATTAAGAAAGGCGCAAGGACAGCGGGCAAAGCCAGTCTTGCAACAGCAGGCGTTTCGCTTGCCGCACTCGTTACGGGATTCCTTCAGAACCACCATGTGCCTGCAGCATGGGAATTTACCTCGATATTCAGCACTGGCGCGTGGATATCGTTGATGTCTGCTATGGCCCTTGCAAAAGGAAAGCTGACGGGGGATAAGACTACGTAGGCTTCCTGGGCTTTGCAGATTTAACAACTTTTCCTTTCTTGGCAGGCTTCTTAGCTGCTTTTTCCTTGGCATCCTTTACGATTTGTACAGGCACATTTTCCTGCCTATTTTCAGCTGCAGCAGGCTGTGCCGCTGCCACGGCAGCAGCTTGCGCCTGAGGCGGCTCAGCTGGTGGAGGGGTTGTCTGCTGGGGCTTCGCCCAGTCTTTCTTCGTAGGGCAGTTTGGATCGAGATCCATAGTGAATGGACGCTTGCCTCTCCTGAATATCTTGACTATTGGAGTATGGCACTGATCGCACGCCTTTCCTGTAGGCACTATCGCTGCTCCTTGAGGGAGCGGATAGGTATTGTTGCATGCTGGCCAGTTGCTGCATCCGACGAAATTCTTGCCAGTTCCAGATCTCTTTATCACGAGCATTCCTCCATCCTTGGTGCAGGCGCCCAAAGAACTTGCGAGGACCGAGTCCTTCATTCCTTTTGTAAGCGCATCTCCTATTCCCTTCTCGTTCTTCTTGAAATCCGAGATTGCCTTCCTGATTATATCTTCGCCTTCCTTTACAACCGTCTCCTCCTTGGCAGCGCCTTTCGTTATGTTCTCCATGTCCGACTCAAGTTTCCGCGTGAGTTCTTCATCGAGTATGTCGCCGCAGTACTGGCTTAGTGCAGTGTATACGCTCATGCCGAGACCCGTGACCTCGAGACGCGAGCCCTTGACGTATTCGCGCTTGAAGAGCGTGTCTATTATCTCTGCGCGCGTGGCCTTTGTTCCAAGGTCCTTCCTTTCAAGCAGCGCTATGAGACTTGCCTTTGAATATCTCTTTGGAGGTTCCGTCACTCCTTTCTTCGAGTATATCTTCTCAGGCTTTATCGGTGCGTTGACCCCCATATCAGGAAGAGTGGCCTCCCTGGGTCTGTAATATCCGTAGAAGTCCAGCCATCCCCTATTCTTCACTGTGCTGCCGTCCGCAGCATAAACTTCCCCGCTTGCATCAAGTGTTATCTTCGCGTTCTCTATTGTGGCATAGTCTGCGAAGCATGCGAGGAATCTCCTTGTTATCATGTCGTATACTTTCTCCTCCTCGGGCGTGAGCTTCTTCGCCAACTCTTCTGTGGGGTGTATTGCCGGGTGCGCATCGTCCTCCTTGGCGCCCTCGGCTGGCCTGAATCTCTTCTCGGTGATCAGCTTCTCGGCAAGTCCCCTGTAGGATTCTGCCTTTGCAAGCGCGCCGATTATCCTTGGCAGATTCAGCGCATATGGCAGCTTCTGCGATGTGGTCCTTGGATATGAGATATATGATCGCTCGTACAGGGATTGCGCTATTGCAAGAGTCTTTGACGGATCTATGCCGAAAACCCTGCTTGCCTCGAGCTGCAGCGAAGTGAGGTCGAACGGGGGATAAGGCCGCAGCGTACTCTCCTTCCTTTCCATCGATTTTACAATTACCTCTCCTTTCTTCACCTTCTCGAGTATCCGCTCTGCTTCGGCCTTGTCGAATATGTTTCCGAGCTTGTTCTCGAATTCTATGCCGCTGTATAGTATGAGCAGCCTCCAGAAATCCTGCGGCTTGAATTCGCCTATCTCCTTCTCGCGCTGAGCAAGGATTGAGAGCGTAGGCCCCTGCACCCTTCCTATGCTCAATATCTTCTTGATCCCCACAGATGAGATTGCGCGTATAAGAGCCCTGCTAAGGTTTATTCCCCACATCCAGTCAAGTTTATGCCTGGTCTCGCCGGCTTCGAAGTAGTTCGAGTCGAAAGGATTGAGATTGGCATACGCGTTGAGGAGGTCCTCCCTCGTGGTTGTGGAGAACCTCATGCGCTGCACGTTCTTCGGGTCTACATTCGAGTTGACATCGCCGTTTGTGACGAACTTTATTATGTTGGTGCCTATCACCGTTCCTTCTATATCGTAATCGCAGGCGTTGATGAATACCGTGCACCTTTTCCCTATCTGCTCTATGGTATCGAGGTACTTCTTAGTGAAGTAGGAGGAATCGTTGACCTTGTAGGAGGCTATCCATTCGATATCGAAGACCGGCAGCTCCCTGGTCTGCGCCTTCTGCCTGATAGTGAAGAGGTGGCCTGCGGCTGCGACTATGAAAATGGAGTCGTCTCCCTTCTTTACCTCGTAGTAGCTTACCCCATTGAACGATTCTCGCCTTGGCTGGCCGTCGCCCAGCGAGAGGGCCAGCCTTGAGGCTACACTCGGTTTTTCTGCGATTATTAGCTTGTTCATCCGTATCAGTATTATCTCTGCTTCCTCCTTGGTGCAGGCGCCGGTTGCTGGCCAGGGATGCTTCTGGCAAAATAGTATCCTACTATCACAGTCAGTATTGCGAAGACATAGAATATTATCGTATAGCCGAAGAGGAAGAATATTATCGCGATTATGCTGAAGCCAAGGACGGACATCGATATGTAGACCATCCGCATCTCGTTCCGGTCCCTTAGCTCAAACATTCCTATCGAACCTTATAGGAACTTGGCAAATTAAATACCTTCCGCTTTTTATTATACTGAGTAGATGTCTAGCGAGCTCTTCGTAGTTGCAATTGTGCTTGTGGCAGCGTTCATGGCTGCGGTGGCGCAGTACATGTTCAAGAAGAGCGTGCCGAAGTTCGATGTGAGCATCGGCGGACTCCTGAGCCTATTGAGGAACAGGCTGATCATCATGGGCCTGGCAGTCTATATTGCAAGCTTCGCTTTCTATCTCTATGCGCTCAGATCGAGCGAACTCTCCTTTGTCTACCCGACTTTCGCAAGCGTCTTCGTCTTCGTGCTTATCATGTCGCGGTTCAAGCTCAAGGAGCACATCACGCTGCACAGGGCGCTTGGCGTTGGGATCGTGATACTGGGGATACTCATAGTTGCGTTTACTTATTAGTGGTCGAATGAAAGGATACAGTTCAAAGGCTTTTTTCGCAGTGCTCCTGGTAGTCAGCACGCTGCTTGGAGGACTTGGCCAGTTCCTCTTCAAGGAGGGCCTGGACAACACGGGCTTCTATCTTGTGCTCTACATAGCAATCGGATTCCTTGTCTACGCAATCTCTACGGTATTCTACTTTTACACCCTTAGCAGGAAGAGCCTCAGCTGGTCGTACAGCTTCGGCGGACTGAGCTACATCTTCGCAAGCATACTTGCCTTCCTGCTTCTGGGCGAAGGCATCTCGCCGCTCAGATGGGTGGGCATACTTGTGATAGCGGTAGGAACAGCAGTAATAGGATTGAGCTGACTCTACTTTGCGCGCGGATTCCTCACATTCTTTATTATCTCGAGGAGAACTGCGGACCTGAGCCTCCTTATGTTGACGTCGGCTATGTCGAATCTTACTGAAATCACGTATATGTTGGTGTGCAGGTAGTCTATGCCCATGGTATATGCGCTTATGTTGTACTTCTTCATGACCATGTCTATTGCCTTCTCTACTTTTTCGTAAGGCACATTTATGTCGAGGTCGAATTGCAGTCTTATCTTGTGCTCCTTTGCCCTGTGGTAATTGAGCACCATGGCCTGCGAGACTATGGAATTGGGTATGTATAGAGGCACGCCGTCCTCATGTATCAGCTTCGTGTAGAGGACGCCTATGCTCTCTATTGTGCCGGAGAATCCAGGTATGAACTTGTCATGCGGATATGTCTCGGGCTGCATCGTGTACTGCCAAGTATGGATGTTCACATAGTCCCCGGGCTCAAGCGTCCTGCTCGCAAGAAGGTATATCCCTGATATGAGGTTCGAGATCGTGGACTGCGCTGCAAGACCTACGACCACTCCAAGGAAGCCCGCTCCTACGAGAAGGCCGCTTATGTTCTGTATCCCTATGAGTAGCGTAAGCACCGTAAGAATGAGCAGCGAGTAGGCTATGACGCGGAAGAGCTGGCTCAGGGTCCTTGCCTCAGCCGCGTTGACGCCGCGTATCATGTAGTAGAATATGGCCCTGCCCAGAGCCTCGATAACCGCGACGCCGAATATGACCACGAATACAGATTCAAGGAGATCCGCGTCCACCGCCTGTTGGTTGGCATTGAGTATGTTGTTGTTGGGAATGATCTGAAACTCCACGAGCACGCCGTAGAGTATGACGAGCATTATTACCGCCGCCAGGTAGATGTAAGGGCTCATTAGGGCTCTGTCCGAGCTTTTTACCGTAGATGGCATCCGGATTACCGAGAAGCATGGTCGCGCATGCTTCATTTATACTAAAAATGATAGGTATAAAAGCATGCCGTACGCCGCGCTTCGCGTGCCGTCCAGCTTTTTGCTCTCGTGAATAGCGGAAATTAATAACTTCCCCTACAGAAAGCAGGGGCTTAAGCTTTTAAAGCATATACATTGCCTATATAGCAGGCGATTCGGATGGCGGACACTATGTCCAAGAGGGTGGGCAGAGCAGATGTTATGTTCAAGGATAGGCCGCGCACAAGACAAACTGAAGAGGAGGAAATATTCATGGAGCAGTCGCTCTCGGAGCAGGAGGCTGGTGCCTTTGAAGACTGGGACCCTTGACTGCATCGAAGGTTTCCGCATATGCAGGCGGGCTGCTTCGCGGCTATTCGTGCTGCCTCAGCCATGCACGCGGCTTTTTAAATCTTAAAGCGCATATCATAGTGTGGTAAAATGCTATTCTTGCTAGGTGTACTACTGGACATAGGCATAGTCCTGGTTATAGTGATAATCATAGCCCTGCTTGCCGTGGTATCGATATTCAACGGACTGATAGTGAAGAGGAACAGGGTGCAAAACGCATCGGCGCAGATAGACGTGCAGCTGAAGAGGAGATACGACCTGATACCTAACCTCATCGAAACGGTGAAAGGCTACATGAAATACGAGAAAAGCGTGCTCACAACCGTAACGCAGCTTAGGAGCTCCATTGTAACCGGCTCGATGCAGGACAAGGCAGTCGCGAACAGCCAGTTGAGCCAGGCGCTCAAGAGCATCTTCGCCGTAGCAGAGAACTATCCTGACCTGAAGGCCTCGCAGAATTTCAAGGATCTCCAGGAACAACTCGAGGACACTGAAGACAAGATCGCATTCGTGAGGACATCGTACAACGATTACGTGCTCGATTACAACAACGCCATACAGGAGATGCCTGGAATGTTCTTCGCGAACATGTTCGGCTTCCAGAAGATGGACTTCTTCAAGGCCCCAGAGGAGGCCGCGCAGCAGCCCGTGAAAGTGAACTTCGACGATGTAAACGCGCCTTCACAGCCTACGCAACCAAAACCGCCTGCGACTAAGAAGGGCGGGGGAAAACAGCAGTAAGGTCGTATGAATGGCAAGCTTCTTTGACGAGATAGCGGCGAACAGGCTCAAGTCCCTGGTACTCTTCGGGGCGTTCACGCTCCTCTTCCTCGGGATAACTTACCTTTTTATCCTGATATTCGGTGGAGGCCCCTTTACACTCGCGATAGGACTTGTGCTGATTATTATCTACGGCGCATTGGTCTACTTCTTCGGCGACAGGGCGGTGCTTGCGATCTCGCGCGCCAAGGAGGCCGACAGGAAGCAGTATCCTGCGCTTTATGAGACCGTAGAAGGCCTTTCAGCAGCTGCGCAGGTTCCGATGCCTAAGGTCTACATAATAAACGACCCTAACCCGAATGCATTCGCAACAGGGAAGAACAAGAAGGCCTCTTCGATTGCGGTGACAAGCGGATTGCTCGGCATGATGAACAGGCAGGAGCTCCAGGGAGTGCTTGCGCATGAGATGTCCCATATCTACAACAACGACATACTCTTCATGATGGTCGCGGTTGTCTTTGCGGGGGCGATCGGAATAGTCTCCGCTGTGGTAAGGAACCTCTTTTTCTTTGGAGGGATAGGAGGAAGGAGCAGGAACGGCGGCATGCTGCTCCTGGTGGCCCTGGTAATAGGCATGCTTGCGCCAATTTTCGCATTGCTGCTAAGACTTGCAATCTCGAGGAGAAGGGAATACATGGCTGACGCGAACGGGGCGAGGATGATAAGGGATCCCGGAGCCCTCGCAAGCGCATTGAAGAAGGTTCAGGGATACTCTGCAAACCCTCAGGCAAAGTCGATGGCGAATGCAAACGAAATGACAGCATCGCTTTACTTCTCCAGCCCTTTCAGGGGCGCAAGCGTAATGAATATCTTCTCGACGCACCCTCCAATAGAGGAAAGGATAAAGCGCCTTCAGGCCATGTACTGAGCCTATTTTCCCGAGTTTAAGAATTCGATCAGCATGTCGCATACCCGATTGGGCGAGGCATAATGCGGCGTATGTCCAATTCCCTTCATCACTGCAAGCTTGCTGCCTTCGATGTCATCGGCGAACTCCTTTGCGTATTTTGAATTTACCAGCGCGTCATCTTCGCCCCATAGTATCAGGGTCTTTAGGCGTAGTTTCTTTAGCTCGTCGTCGGTTATGAATTCGGATCTTGCAGCCTGGCCCTCAAGTATGTTTTTCATGACATATTTGTTGGAATCCGACAGCAGGATGCTCTTAAGCATCCAGTCAGTGCGCTCTGCCTTTGCTTTCGCATCGCCTAAGCCGTTATAGAACGAGAGAAGGCCTGCCGCGTCCTCGATTATAAGACCCTTTACCGGATGCAGCAATGCATATCTGACTGCGACCCATCCCCCATAGGAGTGGCCGAAGAGGTAGACTTCCTTTAGGTTCTCCTTTTCGATAATTTCATTCAGGGCGTTTACCTGCAGGCTTATCGAGTACTGTATCTTTGGCGCGTCTGATTCGCCGTGGCCCAGCAAGTCGATAAGGCATGCAGTAATGCTCGATGGCAGCAGCGGAACAAGCCTTGTCCATGTCTTCATGCTTACTCCGAGCCCGTGAATGAATACGACAGCCGTATCGCCGCCTTCATGCAGCAAGTAATGAATCTTGCCCGGCTCAGTTTTTATGAACTTTTCCTGGAAGTCCTCTTTGATGTCCATACATCATGATAAATATGCCTTGCTTTATAATAATCCTGTGGTGGCATGGTCAGAGATAAAGGCGCGTTTGTCATACCGGGAAGGATGCCCGTGGCATTTGCCTGCACTTCCAACTCAACGCTCAACGCTCTTGCCGATGAAGCAAGGAGGCTTTCCAAACAGGAGGACTTCCTGTTGCTGCTATCCAACAGAAAGGAAACCGCGGATAATATACTGCCGGCATACCTTAATGCCTGCATAAGGTACAAGGAGGGTAAAATGAGGTCTGGAAGCCTTCAGATGGAGCTGCTTCTTTTCATGGCAGGCACTTTCAGGATAAGCGCTGCAATAGAGCAATACGGCGCAAGGGATTCGAAGGATTTCATTGCCGTATGCGGCAAAAGGCAACTGCTTGCAGGCTATGCAAGGAGGAACCAGGTCAGGCTCGTCAAGGAGCTCAAGTTGCGGATGGGCAAGGACTTTGTGCCTCCAATAGAGTAGTCAGACCAGGACTGCAAGGGCATATCCTAGAAGAAGGCTGATTGCTGCAGTTATTATCCACGAGAATACTATCGTGAGCGTGTTCTTCCTGATCAGGAGCTTTGTCTTGTAGCTCAATGCGGCGCCGTATAAACTTGCAGTGAAGGCCTGCGTGTTCGAGAACGGCAGGCTGCCGAGAGTCGCTATCTCCACAAGAACAACAGATATTGACTGCGTCACAAGCGCATTGAGATACCTTATGGGCAGTATCTGCTCGCCAAGTCGTCTCAGCGAACCGGAGCTGAGGAGGAAGCTTCCTGCAACTATCCCTGCCATTACAACCCATACGCTCGTATATGACTTGACAGATGAATAAAGCAGGCCCATGCCGTTCGCGCCCATCACCATCGCACTGAGAAACGAGACAAGCATAAGCATGACCCTTATCTTTCTCAGGGCGGGCCATATCCTTGCCTTTCTCATCCGCTTTTCAGCCGCGCCCAGCAGGAGCATTGTGACTCCGACGGCAATGAGCGGCGCGGAGATCCAGAAGAGGAGCATCAGGGATACGAAACCCGCATTTATCGAGATGCCTGATGCGATGGCTATCCCTATCAGCGTCATGGCAAACGTTATCGAAAGGGATTGCGGAACCCGCAGCCTGTAGCCGATTATGAATATGGTCGTGCTTACAAGGAGCGCGATTGCAACCGTCGATGATGAACTCAAGGGGAGGAGGGTATGGAAGCTCATGTCAAGGAGATTTCCCTGAAGTACAAGGCCGGATATGTATCCTGCTATTGCAATTATTATTCCCGTATTCCTGCGAACTATCCTGCTCGATATTATTGCTCCTGATGTCACTGCAAGGCTGTTGCCAGATATAAGTGAAACAAGGACGAATGAGAGCACGCTTACGAGTATGTCCATCAACTAACCACTTCAGGTCGCGATCGCAAGCATTATGTTCATAAGCATGTCCGCGGCGTCTTCACACGCGTCGAGCACATCATCGGATATGTATGCAAGGTTGGTCACGTGATAGAACTCCTTGTAGTCCATCTTCTTGCCGTATGCATATTTCAGCAGGTCCTCCTTTATCTCGTCTCCCTGCTCCTCGATTAATTTGACCTGGTTCCTGAGTCTCTTTATGCTGTCGATCTTGTCTTCGGTGTGCATCAGGTAGATCGCAGAGATGGCCTTTGCCACCAATTCATTGCTTGCTGAGATTTTCTCGTTTACGTACCTCTTTGCACCGGGATTCCTTATCCTGTATCTTGTAAGGGACCGCGAGAGAACGAAGATCATGTCGACAACCTTGTACTCCAGCCCTATGAGTTGGAGCATGTCGGGTATGAGGTTGGGCGATATCGCCCCGGATGTTATCGAATTTGAGAGGTTGAATACCTCTTCGTAAGACTGGGACTTTAATTCGTGCAGCCTGTCCAGGTTCTGATCCCCTTTCAATACCTTCTCGAGCATCCTGCTCCCTTTCTGCGCGGTGCCCATAAGCTTCCTTGAGTCCAGCATGACCTTTTGTTCGCCGATGCCGTTGATGCTTGAGATTATGCCCAATCTATGCGCCCTCGAACTTAGCGTTAAGTATATCGTATATCTTCTCGGCCTTCTTCGGCCCTATCTTCTCCACTTTCTTTAACTCCTCGACATCAGCAGACATAACTCCCCTTATACTCTTGAAATGGGTTATTAACCTTTGCGCAAGCTTCGAGCCTATGCCAGGTATGGAGCCGAGTATGAGCAGCTGCCACTGGTACGTACTGTGCGCCTTCTTCAGGCCCACGGCTCTCGGGAACCTCTCCTCTTCCGCCTGCTCGTGCTCTGCAAACCTGTAGACGGTATATGCGGTATCCTTTGCGGATTCCGTTCTCATGACCTGTATGTTGTAATCGACGTAAAGCTTTGTTATGGTGCCGAGCATCACGTTTTTCTTGAGCCTGCGCTCCGAGTCGCCGCCCTCGATTAGGAGGATTGGCTTCTTGAAAGCCGCATGGAGTCTCTCAGCCTGGTCAAAGAGGCGCGAGTTGACTATTGAGCTCTCGAAATCGGATACGGTTTTCCTTTCTATGCCAATCCTGTCCGATATTATGTAATCCCCGACAGGCAGCTGCGCGAAGGTCATTTCAAGCTCGTAGTCCTCCAATCCCGTTATTATCTCTATGTTCCGCTCCCTGTTGTCTACTATGACCTTGAGCTTCTGCATGATACTTCTTTGCATCACAAGCTTTAAGCTTATTTCCCTGCGAGAACGTTTAGCAAGTGTTAAATATGTTGACAGGAAATCACTTATTTGAGGAGGAAAAATGACAAGGAGAGTTAGCAGGAGGAAGATGCGGAGAAGGGAAGACTTCCCGCTCAAGGAGCAGCTCAAGATAGAGGAGGGAGTATTCGACAACCGGACAATGATGATGCTTGGCAAGATGCTCACGCGCAACGTCGTATCGAGCATGGATTTCATCATAGGCAGGGGAAAGGAGGCAGACCTTTATTTGGCTGAACCGGGAACAAAAATCGAGAAAGGCAAGGTGGTAATCAAGATCTTCAGGCTCGAGACCTCGAGCTTCTCCAACCGGATGGATTACATGGTAGGAGACCCGAGATTCAATGGCATACGCAACAGCATGATGCAGATAGTCAATGCCTGGTGCAAGAAGGAGTTCGGGAACCTAAAGATAGCGGAGGAAGCCGGAGTGCATGCGCCCATACCATATTCTTTCGTTGGCAATGTCCTTGTGATGGAGTTCATCGGCGAGGATGGCATACCGTCACAGACGCTAAAGGACGCAGGGGCTGCAGATCCGAGGAGAACGCTGAAGAGCATACTTGACGACATAAGGTCGCTGTACCTCAACAACCTTGTGCACGGCGACTTGAGCGAGTACAACATACTTATGAGGAAGGAGGTTCCTTACATAATCGACTTCGGGCAGGCAGTAGGCGTAGGCCATCCAAAGTCCCTAGAATTCCTTCAACGGGATATCTACAATGTGACTAATTTCTTCCTGAAAAAGTACGGAATTGAAAGCGACACCGGGAAGATTTTGGCTAGGATAACAAAACAGTAGTCACTTCGGTATCTCGTAGCCCTTGTTTCTCAGGAGGTCCTTGTCCATCAGGCTGTACCTCCAGATTATGTCTCCGCGCTTGTCTCCAGTAACCACCCATGGCTTCACGAGAACCATGTCTCGCTCCTTTACCCAGAAGCTTCTGCGCAGTCTCCCTGGTATTGAGCATGTCCTTTCCCTCTTGTCAGCGCAGATGACCAGGAAGTTTGACGCGCCCAGCGCCTTTGCCACAACGCCGATCACTTCCAGGTCTCTTGGAAGCATCAGCCTGTGCGACGGTCCTGCCGGGTTGAATTCCTTGCGCATTTGATCACATTACTGGTAATTCTTAACGGTGTATATCGCACCGCATGCCTCGCATACTATGACAACGTAGCCGCGCTGCGTTTCGGCCACCTTCGTATCGGGCTTGTGGCACTCCTTGCATATTATGTATGTCTGGAAGTAGTGCTTTATCTTCTCGTTCAGTTGGCCTGGCTGTATCCTGGCGCTTATGTTCAGGGTGGTTCCGTCGATGCTTATAGGCGCAGCAAGCTCCTTTGTAAGGTATTTGGCTATGTCTTCCTTGTCGCGCCTTGCAACGTCGGCAATCTGCGAGATATTCTTCACCATGGTCTTGCTTCCCTGTATCAGCGTGTCGGCCTCAGGTATCTTGAAATCCACGTTCTCGACTGAGAGCTTGGGAAGCATGGTGAATGCTCTGTCTAGCAATTCGTCGTAACTCAGGGTAACACCGTTATAGTAAATATGCTATTTCAGTATATATTCCTTTGCCTCCCGCAGGGTCAGATTCCTGCTACGCTTGTAAGGAGAAATGGCAGCGCTCCGAAGACGATTGTGCAGGCAACAAGGAAGATGCCCGCGTATAAGACACTGCTGCTCAGTTCCTCGTAGGGCTCTGTCTTATTAGTTTGGTTCAGGAAGACCCTCTCTGCTATCCAGAACAGCACTGCGCCAATGAGGAAGACACCTGCGAGCGGGACTATGCCGATAAGCTGGAAGGTGTCGAATGCTCCCAGGAAGACCAATATGTCTCCTATGAAACCCGCTGTCAACGGCAATCCCACTGTAGCAAAGACGCCTATTACGAACAGGTATGTCAGGCCCGGGAAGTTTGCGATGACTCCCCTTATCTTGCCCCATTCCAGTGTTCCATAAACCTCATCAAGCGACCCGGCTATCAGGAAGAGCAGAGAGATTGCAAGCGCATGGGCAAGCATGGCGTATATCGCCCCGCTTGTGCCAAGCGCGTTAGACGCTGCGATGCCCACTGCTATTATGCCCATGTCAGTTATGCTCGTATACGCAATCAGCCTCTTGAGATTGGCTTGCCTGAACGTAACAAGCGCAGAGTAGACCGCAGAGAAGCCGAAGAGCAGCGCCATGTATAGTGCATATGTATGCGAGAGCGGGACCATTAGGAACATGAGGAGAAGCCCGTACCCTCCGAATTTGAGCAGCACTCCTGCGAGTACCATGCTGCCAGTCGTGGGCGCTTCTGTATGCGCATCGGGGAGCCAGGTATGGAATGGGAATACGGGCATCTTTATCATGAAAGCTATGAGCAGGAGCGCCATCACAATGAATTGCGCCTGCATCGGTATTGCCGATGCGCCGCTGATTATCGTCTCGATGCTGAATGTGTGGGCATTAGTGTAGAGGATCATTATGGCGATGAGGAGGAGCAGACTTGACATTATCGAGTAGATTATGAATTTTATCGCAGCATATCTTCTCTCATAGCCGCCATACGCGAAGATTATGAAGAACATCATTATCTCGGCTATCTCCCAGAAGGCGAAGAAGAGGAAGAGATTGGAGGCGAGGAAGACGCCCATGGACGCGCCCTCGGCCATTAGGAAGACGAGGTTGTAGAGCCTTGAACTTTTTATGAAGTACTTTCCCACGAGCGATGCCGCAAAGAAGACTATTGCCGTCATCAGCGTAAGTATAAGCGAAAGGGATGTGAACTGGAAGTCAAGGCCTATCCCGAGCGAGCTTATGTAGGGAAGGCTGAATGCTATTGCTCCGATGGTATAAATTTTCGCGAATATTATCGCGACCGCTGTGAGAATCAGCACAAGCGCAGATGCTATCATGGATATGTCGTGCGCAAGCTTATCCTTCGCCAGCAGAGAGACGAAAGCCGCAGCGAAAGGCAGCAGCACTATCAACGGCAGCAGGAGCATTTGATGATCAACCCATATTCACTAAACATGTGCAAGCTATAATAATGTCAGCCTCTGCCGTACCTTGAGAGGAAGTTGACGTAGTCGCCCATGACGACGTTGGGCGCGGAAGGCCTTGTGTCCCTTATCTGCTTCTCTATCTCGTCAAGCGTTATTGCAACTTCCTTCGAGCTCTCTATGCTCGCCTGCAGGGCATTGAGCTTCACCTGCCTGCAGGCATTAGCTATGTCTGCGCCGGTGAATCCGCTTGTCTCGTCGGCGAGCTTGTCGTAGTCAATGTCCTTTGCGCATGGCGCCTTTGCAAGGTTCTTCTCGAATATCTTGGCGCGGTCTGCCTTGTTTGGGGGCTGCACGAGTATCAGCTTGTCGAACCTGCCGCCCCTGAGCAGCGCCGGATCCAGGCTTCCGGGCCTGTTCGTCGCCCCTACCACCACAATGTTCCCCATGTCCTTTATCCCGTCCATCTCGGTGAGAAATTCGCTTGTCATCTCCACGCCGAGCATGCTTGCATCTTCCCTTGAGGGCAGCAGCGCATCCATCTCGTCTATGAAGATGACTGCGGGAGCGTTCTCCCTTGCCCTGTCGAAAGTCTGCTTTATTGTGAGCACTGCGCGCTCAAGGCCATATTTGCTTATCTCCGCGCCGGATAGCATCAACATCCTCACATCGCCTATCTCAGATGCCACTGCGCGCATAAGCATCGTCTTTCCAACTCCGGGAGGGCCAAAGAGGAGAATTCCCTTGATGTTCTTCACGTCGTATTTCTTGACCAGCGCAGGGTGGAGTATTGGGACTTCTATTGCCTCGTAGACTGCCTTCTTCGCGCTCTCCAATCCCACCACGTCTTCGAGCGTTATCTGCTTCTCCTCCTTTACCATGAGTTCCGGGCGCATCCTCCTTTCGTAGTCGAGCTTGAACTGCTCGTAGTTTTCTGTCTGTGCGATGCTTGTCGAAGGTTTTGTCTTGCTTATAGTGAGCGCAAGGTCCTTCTCGGTAATCTCGAGCACCTTGTTCGTCTTTATGGCGTCCTCGGATACTATCCTCGCCGTTTCATCGCATATGTTCTTGATGTCGGCGCCGGTGTACCTGTTGGTCATAGCCGTGAGCTTTGCGAAGTTTATCTCCTTTGATGCGGGCAGCTTCTTCAGGTAGTACTTGAATATCTCCATCCTTCCCTTCCCATCAGGCAGCGGCATGTAGATTATCTTGTCGAATCTGCCCGGTCTCAATATGCTGGAGTCGAGTATGTTCGGCGCGTTGGTCGAGCCTACTATGACAACGTTCTCGACCTTCTGGAAGCCGTCCATCTCTGCAAGCAGCGTAGACAGGAGCTGCCTGGCCTCGTCGCTCTCCTTCAGCTCGCGGCTGCTTGCGATGCCGTCTATCTCGTCGAAGAAGAGTATCGCCGGGGGATTCTTCCTCACCGTGGCGAATATCTTGGCCAGCGCATTCGAGCTCTCCCCCTGGAACGGGCTTATCAGCGATGAGGTCTTGACGTAGAAGAATCTGCCGCGTATCTCGTTAGAGAGGGCGCGCATCATGAGCGTCTTCCCTGTGCCTGGAGGACCGAAGAGGAGGATTCCTTTTGTGGGCTTTATGTTATACGCACCGGCAATCTCCCTGTGCTCTATTGGAGCGAGCACCGCTGCCCTGAGCTCTTCCTTCGTTTCAGTGTAATTTGCAACATCGTTCAGCGTTTCCTTTGCGCCGCTGGTGAGTTCCTCCACGTTCTCGCTGAACTTGCCAAGGAAGTCCTGCTTCACCACGTCTAGCGTCCTTACAAGGTTGAGACCGTTGTACTCAAGCACGAAGTAGGCCAGCGGGGTTGCGATGAAGCTCAATACCACGTAAGGGTCGAGAGGCGAGCGCACGACAAGCGAGAATCCGAGATATGATGCCAGTATTATGACTCCGAACAGGCTTGACTGCACGCCCTTGTATGCAGACCTGCTCTTCGATGCATAATTGCTTATCACGAATACCGCGATGAGCCATATGAGTATCTGGATCGCGACAGCGGCAGCCTGGGTCGACATGGCTTCTATCGCAAGCCCTATCCCCGGAAAGATCTGGCTGTTAACGCTGAAGCCGATGAACGACCCGAACGCAGTGCCGAATCCGGCCCCCATGGTCATAAGATCGGTTGCGGGCTTCGATGGGATCAGGTACTTGATTGCGGGACTCGCTGATATCGCGTTGTGGGCGGTGGTCGCGTTGAATGCTATCGGTCCTGTGAGCTGTATTCCGGTAACTCCGGATATCATGACCGCAAGGAATATCACCGCCACGGCTGACAGTGCTCCGCGCCGGAGGCCTATGTAGAGCGTGCCGAGTATGAAGGCTGGTATCTCAAGGAATGCGCCCAGGAAGGAGAGGGGCAGGACGGAAAGCACGTAGATGAACGTTATGGTGCGGTAGTGCTTGTAGCCCAGGAAGAGGGCTACCGCAGCGAATATCAATGATATCCATGCCAATAGGGGCGCCTGGTAGATAAACATGGGCAGAGCCTCGAATATCAGCGCCATGAGCCCTATAAGAGGGTGGACCATGGTGAGCACTAGGGTCACCACAATCAGCGGAATCAGGATTGCGAGGGGAAAGGATGGAAACGCGATTGCTATGCTCGAGATTGCGAAGGCAACTGCAACAGCATCTGGGAAGTTCTTGTGCTTGAGGAGCTGCCTGACTATGTCTTTTATCCAGTAAAAAGTGAGAGGCGCGGTGAGTTTGATAGGCCTCTGTACTTCTTCCTTCTTCACGCTCTTTGGAGTCGCCTTGCTAGCCTTGGGGCTATCCGTCTGAGACATGCTTTATTCTCCAATGTAAAATATTAAATACCAATGCATCGATAAGTATCATCATTCCCGTTGTAGCTCAATGGCAGAGCGGTCGGCTGTAGCTTGATGACTTCTTGCAAGCATAAGAAGAAACCGACAGGTTGTGTGTTCGACTCACACCAACGGGAAACTATTTATTTTAAGATGACAAGAGCCACTAACTATAATCCCT
>CAYQOG010000014.1:0-24056 GCA_964419095.1 Microcaldota archaeon | reverse complement strand
CGCGGAGCTCTTATGATAACGATAAATTTAGCCCATCCCGACATCATGGCCTTCATAAACTTAAAGAAGGACCTCAGCAATGTGAGGTACGCAAACATAAGCGTAAAGATAACCGACGAATTCATGAAAGCTGTGGAATCTAACAGCAACTTCACGCTCAGATACGAAAGCCCCAAGACAGGAAGGATAGAAAGGGTAGTAAAGGCAAGGGAAGTATGGGACCAGCTCATAAGCTCTGCAAGGGATTGGGCTGAACCGGGGCTCATCTTCTGGGATCAGGTGAAAAGGTACTCGCCTAGCGAATACAACGGCATGGAAGTCGTTGGAACGAACCCGTGCGTAACTGCCGATACGCCTGTTCTTACACCAGAAGGATGGAAGCACGTAGACTCGCTCAAGGTTGGCGATGAAATAGTCACGGCATACGGCGCAGTGAAGCCGATCACGGAGATATACATACACGAGGATCAGGATGTTTACAAAGTAAAGTTTACTGACGGTGGCGAAGTCACCGCAACCAAGGGTCACATCTTCCATACGCGTGAAGGAAGGATGAAGGAAAAAACGTGGAACAAGTTCTGGAACAACGAGAAGAAACTTCTAGAACTTAAGGAGGGCGACATGGTAAGGATGCCAAGAGTGGTGGCTGCTCCGAATAACCCTGTAGAGACACACGGAATCTCAGATAGAAACTATGGATTTATGCTTGGAGCGCTACTTGGTGACGGGTGCTATACTGAAAAGGTTGTTGCAAGAGGGCACGCAAAAATCGCATCAGACTTCAGGGAGAAGGATTGGAATAGCGCACTGGTAAATGCCTTCAAGAGAGTATCTGACAATATCAGCGTCACATCCTCAAGTGGAAATGGTTGCTACATACTACTGCAAAAGCAGGGAACTGCATTTATAACGGAAAAGACGCTTCTGAAAACCGTAAAGTCATTCGAAAAGGAGATTCCGGAAGCTTATATAAATGGCAACAGAGAGTTGCACGCAGGCCTTCTGGACGGATTATTCTCAACGGACGGCAATGTCAACATGGAAAAGACAAATCCGACGCTAAGGCTATCTTCCACCAGTCCGAAGCTTCTTAAGGGGGTAAGATCGATTCTCTTCTTCTACGGCATACATGCAAAGATATACAGGACTGGAGTCGCCGGAAAACATATGATAATGGGCAGGAATGTATTGCAACATGATTCATACTCCCTGTACGTATATGGTGAGGGCCTCTCCAGATTTGCGTCGGAGTTCACACTGAGCCATCCTGAAAAACAGAAGAGGCTTAACGCATTGAAGGACATGTCCGTAGGTACGGCTTCGGACTTCTCCAAGATAAAATCAATAGAGTATGCAGGCAAGGCAACGGTCTACGATCTCTTTGAAAAGGAGACGGACACATGGATAACCGACGGATATGTAAGCAGGGGATGTTCGGAACAACCCCTTCAGGGATACGGCGCATGCGATCTCGGGAACATAAACCTCGCGAACTTCGTTGCAGGAGCATTCACTGACAGGGCAGCCCTAGACTGGAACTCGCTCGAGAAGACTGTCAGATACTCGGTCAGATTCCTGGACGACGTCCTCGACTACAATGACCAGAAGCACCCGCTCAAGCAGCAGACAGAGGCAGCGCACAACAGCAGGAGGATAGGCGTTGGAGTTACTGGCCTTGGAGACATGTTCATAAAACTGAAAATAAAGTACGACAGCGACCAGGCGCTGGCTTTCACCGATGACCTGTTCAACAAGATAGAGCACATCGCCTATGACGAGAGCATAGAGATTGCGAAGGAGAAGGGATCATTCCCTCTCTTCGACAAGGAGAAGCACCTCGCGATGCCTTTCATAAAGACCCTTGCTCCGGAGACGCAGCAGAAGATAGCCGCATTCGGGCTGAGGAATGTTGCAATACTCACTGTGCCTCCAGTAGGATCAGGTTCGGTGCTCGCAGGAACGTCAAGCGGAATTGAGCCGGTCTTTGCATTCTCTTACACTAGGAGAAGCGAATCGCTGAGCCAGTCCATATTCAAGGTATACCATCCGCTTGCGCTCGATTACATGAAGCTTGCAGACCTGAAGGACGACTCGCAGCTTCCTGATTTCTTCGTGCCTTCGCACAAGATACAGGCCGAATTCAGGGTCAAGATGCAGGGAATAATCCAGCGCCACATAGACTCTGCCATATCTTCCACGGTCAACCTTCCAAAGGAGACTACAACCGAGCAGGTGGAGCAGATATACATGCAGGCATGGAAGGCAGGCTGCAAGGGCATAACCGTATACAGGGAGGGATCACGGGAAGGCATACTGATTACGGATGCGGAGGCGCAGCAGAAAGCCAAGCCTGCAGAGGAGCAGGCGGAGGCCCAGTCGCTTTCACTTGAACCTTGGAAGAGGACAAGGATACTCACCGGGCAGACGGTCAAGATAAAGATGCCGCAGGGAGCGCTCTACATAACCGCGAACATGGACGAGAACATGAACATGCGCGAAGTATTCATAAACCTCGGGAAGACAGGCAGCGAGGAGAAGAGCTATGCCGAGGCGCTTGGCAGGCTCATGAGCAAGTACCTGCAAATAGGCGGTGATGTGAGAGAGGTCATCGACTCGCTCAAGGGCATAAGGTCCAATTCCTCGATCTCATGGGACCAGGGAATGAAGATCTACAGCGTTCCTGACTCGATAGCAAAGGGACTTGAAGTAATAATGGGACTATCACATCCGGTATACGCTACACCGCTCTCAAAGGAGCCTGCAGACAAGCCCATAACCACGGGCCAGCAGCTCCCCATAGGCAACCAGGCAGGGTCGCAGGAAGGGCAGAAGGCGCTGGAGAACTGCATCTCGTGCGGAGAGCGCTCAGTGGTCCACGAGAACGGATGTTACGTTTGCAAGATGTGCGGGTACACTAAGTGCGATTGATTCAAGGAAACCTCCCGCACCTTCTTTGCATCAGCGGAAGGAGATGTAGGCAATGAGATGCCCATACTGCAGATCCAGCAACACAGATGTCATCGACTCAAGGGATAGCGTTAACGGAGAGTCCGTGCGAAGGAGAAGGGAGTGTGCATCCTGCAAGAAGCGATTCACAACCTACGAGAGCGTGGACCTTGCGCAGATCACAGTAATAAAGAAAGACCAGACAAGGCAGCCCTTCGAGAGGACGAAGCTGCTAAACGGAATACTCCACGCCTGCGAGAAGCGGCCCGTCAGCAGGGAGCAGATGGATGCGATAGTGGAAAAGATAGAGGGCAAGATCCGCGCCAGCGGAATACATGAGATTGAGAGCAGGAAGATAGGGGACATGCTGGTAAAGGAGCTCTTCAGGCTCGACCCTGTGGCATACATAAGGTTCGCAAGCGTATACAACAATTTCGATTCTCCCGAGGAATTCAGGAAGACCGTCCTACTTTTCAAGAAGGCGGAGAAGGCAAGGAAGAAATGACTCACGAGACCCTTACATTGAGGTTCCCGTAGATCGTGTGTGGAAGGGCCGAATACTGTTGCGTGTAATTCACCAGCAGGTAGCCCGAATAGCTGTTGCCGACTGGGCCTGAGAAGGCCTTTCCCGCAGAGTAGCACTGCAATGCCATTGTGTAATTGCCGCCTATGTTCACGGTGAACTGGTTTGAAGGCGGATTGTTCGGCAGCGTCATGATGGTATTGGAGATTGTGGTATTGGTGTTGCACCCTATCGCAGTTATGTTTATCGGAGTCTGCGTATTCTGGACCAGCGTGACGCTGAGAAGTCCATTGGTGGTCATGTAAAGGTTCGAGCAGGTGATTCCCGCGGTAAGTATGCAGTCAGAGCTTGTGGAGGGGTTGAAGACGCGTAGGTAGAAAAGGGCAATGGCCACGAGCGCGATGATCAGTATGGCCCATCCGTAGGTGGTAAGGTACTCCATCGCCGCCTGCAGCCGCGGATTCCGCATCTCCATACACGCCTATTGTTACTCGCACGCTTAAATTCCTAACTGATTGAGGAGACCTCAGCGCTTTCAGCCGACTGCCTTTGCATCCTTGAGGGATCTCTTCGCGACCGAGTCGATCTTGAACTTCTTGAAGAGCTTGCCCATGAACTCCACATCCGTACGCGTTGCCGGATTCTTTGAATTTATAGAGCAGACGTCCCTGTAAGGCTTTATCGATTCCCCGTAAGTGCCTATCTTCTTCGCCACCGCTATTATCTCCTCCTTGTCAAAGCCTATCAATGGCCGCAGTATCTGCTTCCTTACCTCGTTCTGCTCCGCCTGCAGATTGGAAATGGTCTGCGAGGCCACCTGCCCTAGGCTCTCCCCGGTGAAAATGGCCTCTGCATCCTCCTTCTCTGCCACCAGTTCCGCAATTCTCAGCATGAAGGCCTTGAGCAGTATCAGTTCATGCCTGCCGCTCTTCATCGATGCCACCTGGAAGAGGTGCGAGGGTATGTAGTATGTCTTTATCGGCCGGCCATAAGCGGAGAGCAGCCTGATGAGCCTGGGTATCTTCGATTTCAGCGCCTCATCTGCTTTAGGGAACCCATGGATGTGGACGTAAATGGGCTCTACGCCCCGTTTCATCGCATACCACGCTGCTACCGGAGAGTCTATTCCTCCTGAAAGGAGCACAACTCCCTTACCGCTCGTTCCGACAGGCAGTCCGCCAAGCCCCTTTGTCCTGCCTATGTAGAGGAAGGCGGCATCCTTTGTGACGTTTACGAAAAGCTCCGCATCGTAGTCATGGAGCTCCGGCTCTACGCCCATGCCTTCAAGGGTCTTGATCAGTTTTCTTGTTATGTCAATGGAATTGAACTTGAACTTCTTGTAGCTCCTGTGCGCGTTTATTTTGACCGACTTCGGCTTTTCCTTCTTCAGCAGTATTTTTGCCATGCTGTTTATGGAAACGAGGTTGGGTTTCGTCGCATACGATACCTCATAACCGCTTATCCCGAAGAGGTGCGACAACGCAACCTTGAGCTTCTCGATGTCAGCGCCTTCGCGCGGCCTTATTATGAAGCGGTCATATCCGTTCTCAAGGAAAAACGCCTTGGTATCAATCATCGAGATCAGATTCTTCCGCAGCGCGCTTATGTACATACCTCTGTTCCTCCCGCGCAGCCAGAGCTCACCGAACCTCACAGTGACTACCATCTCCCCGGACCTGAATTGCATGATAATGATATGCTGGCGCAATTTAATAAGACTGAATCATTTCCCTGAGCCCGCTTTCCAACGGCGGAAAGCACATTCTCCTTCGTAAACCTTTTATACGTTTGTTCAGATAGCTAAACCATGGATCTTCTGACAAAGACGATAGTAGTGGCGATAGTGCTGATACTCATTGTCGCGGCAGTCTACTACGCATTCGAGAAGGTCTTCGTTGCAGGCCCTGTCACCGAGTCCCAGGCAGCGCAGCTGATAGTCAGCTATCTGCAGAACCACAGCCCAAAAGCCATAATCAACATTACTAACGAGACTCCGTCAACGTATCAGGGAAGCTGGCACGTTGTAGTATCTTTCATAAACAACCCGACAACTCCGTGCCCTACGTACATAATCTACTCTTTCGATTACCCGAAATACGGCTTTGTCAACAGGACCGACAACATTTACACGCAGAACTGCCAGATAACCGGGTACACCGGGCTGCCATACACCATAGGGTCGTTCCCGGTCGCCACAGTCTACTCTTACGAATATGCCAACGCCTCGGCAATTAAGTCTTTCGTGAACCTCAATGGCTATAACAACGTGATTGTGCACGCGCTATACTACCCTCAGACATCGATAAACGGATACAACTACACCAAGGTATGGGTAGTCAACTATTCGGCACCGCAGACCAGCAAGTCCGTCTATGCAATACTCTCTGAGCCCAACGGCACGTTCTACTCCACCTACAACGCAAGCCACTGATCTCTAGACCCTTTTCCTGAGAAGTCGTATCTTTCTGTTCTTCCCATCATGGATTATCTTCGAGTCCTCGATACTCGCGAACTCGAAACCCTGCTTTTCAAAGAGCCTTAGTGCAGCGGAATTGCCCTCCGCGACCTCAGCCCTCAGTTCCGTTATCCCATTCAATGATGCCTGTGCATACGCTCTCTCAAGAAGATGCGCCCCGAGGCCCCTGCCTCGGTGTTCCTTCCTTATTATTATCCCAACATAGCCGATCGGCCCGGCAACCTTGGCTATTTCGGCCTCTCCGATTATCGATCCGTCATCGACAACTACATCCACAACACGTTTCTCCGCCATCCCCTGCAATTTTTGCTGGAAAAGCCTCTCGAGGCTCTCAGGAGTGGGCTCACGCTCGAACCACATGGAAGCGGGATATTCCCTGTATATCTCGAGTATGAACTCTGAGAGCGCCTTGAAATCCCCTTCCTCCAGATTCCTTATCTTTAACATTATTCCACTAATCAGCAAGGTTTTTAAGACTCTTTATGCCAAAGGCTCTTGTTCTTTATGCCAATAAGCACACTTACGGTGAAGAAGATACTTAAGGATGCCGGAGCCGAAAGGATAAGCGACGATGCGGCTGAAGAACTCTCCGAGGCTGTGAACAGATATGCATTCAGAATAGCGAAGAAGTCTGTGCAGCTTGCCGCCCACGCAAAGAGGAAGACCGTTAAGAAAACGGATATTGAACTGGCAAAGTGAAGAGGCATTTTCATGTATAAACTTGTCCTATTCGATGTTGGAAGCTTGCTGGTCAGGGACAGCAAGGACATTTCCGAGTACATGTCCGAATCAATACGCAACATCTACGGCAGGATAGTCACGGTGGATCTGAAGGACTATCAGGGATGGACATCACAAAACATAGCGGAGGACGTGCTCAGGAAGGACAGCATGGACGAGGAGGAAATAAAGGCAAAGCTGCACAGGATAACTGAGGATTTGTATTACACTTATTACAACGTTGCCGGACACGACAAGCTCATACTGAACGACGGGGCAAGGGACCTGCTCGGCCAGATCTGGAAAAAGAACATAACCATGGGCATGGTTACCGGCGAAACGGAGAAGATAGCAAGGTTCAGGGCAGAGAAGGCAACGATACATGGTTTCTTCAAGACAGGAGCGTTTGCCGGAGACGGAAAGGAATATGTCGATATAGTCAACAAGGCAGCAGAGAAGGCAGCCTCGGAGCTGGGAGTGAACAAAACAGAGATCGCAGTTGTTGCAAACTCCCCGCACCTGATAAAGGGCGCGAAGGCAGCAGGCGTTGCGACGATAGGAATAGCAAACGGAAGCTATTCAGAAGAGGATCTCAGGGACGCAGGCGCAGACCTTGCGGTCAAGAGCATAAAGGACAGGCCAAAGATACTCTCTTTCCTCGATTCGAGGTGAATATTAAGGCGTTTCACGGCGCAGCTCTTCCTCGAGTTTGTTGGCAAATGAAGTTGCGAACTTCCCAAATGCCGAATGAACGTCACTCGCCTTCTCTCTCTTCAGCTCCTGCTCTGTAAGGAACTCCCCGCGCATGAATTTTACGAAGTCTATTCTGTCTCCTGCCAGGATCCTTGGCATATTGTACCTGACGAACTCGTCGCTCACATTTCGGTATACGGGAGGTTCCCGTTCGGGTTTGTTCCTACTGGGTCTTAGCGTATCCGTCGAGGTTATCCACTCTATCCTGGGTATTATGTCCCAGTCCAGCGAGAGCTTCAGCACCCAAGGATGCTCTGCGAAGAAGTCCGTTCCCATGCTCCAGTTCCTGGAGAAATACAAGAGCTTACGCCCGAGTTCTTCCGGCCCCTGTTCAAGTATCTTGGGGTCCTCCCCGACAAGCTCCAAAAGCTTTGAAAAGTCCACGTGGCTCAGCCCCCTGCTCAATTCCTTGATGTCCTTCCATTCACGCGGTTTTGGAAGTGCGCTCGCGAGGTCTATGGCATCCGCGCCTCTCGGCTTATCCAGAATCGCTCCTCTGTAGACCATATGATTACCTGCCACACCTGAATAATCAGATATGCTATTTCCATCTTAATAAGCATTTTCTACTAAATTCCGTTTCCGGAGCGGCAGAAAGCAGAGATTTATATAGCACAAATTGCAAAGCAATACCAGTGGTGTGCGGATGGCTCACGGTCTATAAAATGACTGAGGAAGCTCTCCCCATGCAGACGTATGCGGGGTCTAAGGCCCCATTCGGAACAGAAACGAGACCGCTGCGGCACATTAAAGCGATGACACGACGAGCGCGCCGGTGCGGATGAAACGGCCGATGCGCATACGAATGAGCATGCAAGGCGTAAATGCCGCTTAGTCGAATGCCATCTAAAACAGAAGGGGGGCTACGGCACACCACTACTTCTACTTCTTCACAGCAAAAAGAGTAACTTCCTGCCTGTTGGAAGGGAGAACCTTGATATTTTTTATAGAAAACTCCTTGAAAAGAAGTTTCTCCGTAATCCTGATGTACTTCGGGGCATTCCTCGTTATGCATTTTATCGTCATTAACAGTATGCCGCCTTTCTTTAACAGCTTTGAGTACTTGAGCACCACTTCGGATGACGATTCGCAATGCATATTCATGTCGTTTGCAAGCAAATCTGCATTGATTCCCTTCAAAGTGCCCATTATTTCCTCTGATTTGCTCTTCAGATGGACAATATCGCTCCTCTGCAGCTCTTTTGCAACTCCTGCGGCAGATTTTACCACCTTCACTTTCAATCCTGCGGCCTTGAGTGATTCGTAATCCAGGCCTGCAGTGTCGACGGAGATTACCTTGAAATGACTTTTTGCAAGGAAACTGCTCCATCCTCCGGGAGCGGCACCGAGATCTATTGCAATTCCACTGCCTTTTATCCCGAATTCGTTGAATCCTTCCGCTATTTTCAGCTCAGCCCTGCTTGTATGCTTGATTTGCGAGTAGTATCTCTGCGGATTCAGCACCTTTTTCCCCAGTTTTGCGTACTTTTCCTGTCCAACATAACAAATTCCATTGAGAAGAACAGCATAAATAAGTCTCTCCGGGCCTATAATATCCGCCTTATAGCCGTCGACAATGAGCCTTTCGCCGAATCTTACCTCAAGATCCTTTGCGGAATAGCCTTCCCTGTTGTTTATGTCATAGCATTCGAGCTTTACTACCTCATTTTTGCCTATTCTTGAGGCTTTTATGACCCTAATTATGGCCTTGTATATCGAATCCAGGTAGTCTGTCTTGGATATCTTGCTCTTTGAAAGGAGTTTGAATGCGCTGTAGATAAAAATAGTATTAATTTCGCGTATTTTCCTCGACAAATCAACACTCGCATCTACGATAAGATTGTTTAGCTGCCTGTCGATTATCCTGAACTTGGCCATTCTTCCTAGTTCATCAAGCGAGCTCTCCTCAAAGAAAACTGCCGTCTGCACAAAATATAGCATGAATTTACCGTATAGGGAGCTATCTAAATCCTTTTAAACTTTCACCTACCCATTACTATCGGAGGCCTTTTTCAGTTAAAATGCTGCTTAGTATAGGCTCCGATATGGTGGAATAATGGCTAATTCGAAGTCAATAGAACATGTACAAGACGCAGAAAGCAAGGCAAAGTCTATTGTTGAGGAGGCAGACAAGGAAAAATCCGAAAAGCTGGCAAAGGCCCAGGAAAAAGGGGCGAAGGTTCTCGCTGAGGCAGAGGCAAAAGCGAAGGAAATGAAGGCAGAAATGATAAGGAAGGCACAGGATGAAATAGCAAAGGCAAGGGAGAAGGGGCTTTCTGACGCTAAGGAATTTGCAAAGAGAATAGAGAAGACGAAGGTAAGCAAGGACAAGATAAAGAGAATCAGCAACAGAGCTGCGAAGGAAATTACTGGTTGATTAATTTGTTCCATACAGAACCGATGGAAAAGGTAAGGATAGTTGCCCTCGAAGAGGACAAGAATAATGTCGTTGCCGCCCTCCATCGGATGGGAATACTCGATTTGAGGAAGAGCAAGCTCGAAACGCAGGATGACAAGCCCGCATCTTATTCTACCGAGATATCCGATTCCCTGATAAAAGTGAATGGGGCGCTTCAGATTCTCCCGAAAAGGGAAGTCAAGGACGAGAAGCATATCTCGCTCCAGAAGCTTCTTACTGAAGTAAAGTCTACAAAGCTCCTCGACCACGTATACGAACTGAGCAACGAGACTAAGTCTGTCGAGGAGGATATGGCCGCGCTGGACAACGCAGAGCACATCGCAACCGCATTCGAAGGTCTTCAGGTAGACTTCAGCAGGATAAAGAGCGAGAGGATCGCATACAAGGCATTTGAGGGAGACGGAAAGGCGCTCAAGCTGTTCAATAAGAGGACAAAGAAGCTGGAGAACATAGAGACATACGTAAGCAAGATGAAGAAAAGCTTCCTAGTCTTCGTTGCGTATGACAGGAAAACAGATGTAGAGGCGCTCATCAAGGATACTGGATTCAATGAGCTTGACCTGAGCGCAAGGTACATCGAAGGCAGGCCAAAGGAAATACTCAAGACTGTGAGGGAAAAGAGGACGGAGAACGAGAAAAGGTCCCACCAGATAGTCCACGAGCTAGCATACCTGAGCGCAAAGCACTATTCACACCTTTCAAACATGAGCGAGATGCTTGCGATAGAGCTCTCCAGGGCGGATGTCAGCTCGATGTTCAAGAGGACCGAGAGCACGTTCATCGCGGAAGGATGGATAGAGAAGCGAAGATACGGCGCCCTTACAGAGCAGCTTACAAAGATAACAAAGGGGAAGCTAGAGATCGAGACCCTCCCGCATGATGAACTGGCGCCTACGCACACGAACAGGCCGAAGTTCATGAAGCCTTTCGAATACCTTATGAATTTCTACTCAACGCAGAGGAGCGACGAGATAGACCCGACATGGATATTCCTCCTCTCATTCCCGATCTTCTACGGGCTGATGGTGAGCGACGTAGGCTATGGAATTGCATCCCTGATATTCGTCACCATAGTATCGAAGAAAGTGAATCCAGAGGGTTTGGTCTACAACGCAGCCAAGATATGGCAGATGATGTCATTGGCCGCCATTTTCTTCGGAGTATTGTCTAATCAGTACTTCGGCTTCCAGCTTAACCAGTACTTCATACCCGGATTCCCCAGCTTCGACTGGCTCAAGAACGCAACCTCTATAATAGCGATAACTGTGCTCTTCGGAATAGTCCAGATAGTGCTGGGACTGCTCTTCGGCTTCATAAATAAGTGGCACCACCATGAGAAGAAGCTTGCGATAAGCAAGCTCAGCTCCATAGCTGTGATAATCTTCGGAACTCTCGCAGTAAGTGCCTTGTTCGGCTTCACAAGCGGGACACTGCCGCTTGCATCAGCGATAATAGCGGTGCTTATGCTGCTTTTCACAGCGGCAATCAGCGGTCATGAGGCCACTGAGATAACGAATCTTATAACGCATCCTTTGAGCTATGCGAGGATAATGGGCTTCGGATTGGGCTCAGTAATCATAGCCTTCCTCATAGACCAGTACTTTACCCCAAGCCTGAACGGCGGCATATTGGTATTTATTGTTTACCTTATAATCTTCATACTGTTGCACTTCCTCAACATGATCCTGGGCATATTCGAGGGAATAGTGCAGGGTGTAAGGCTGAACTTCGTCGAGTTCTTCTCGAAGTTCTACATGGGAAACGGCATAAGGTTCAGGCCTTTCAGCTACAGGAGAATACATACTAAAGAGGAAGAACAAGAAAAATAATTGGTGAAATGAAATGGCAGTATTGACAGGAGCAGAATTTGCAGCAATTGGAGCGGGAATCGCAATAGCGGGAGGAGCAATAGGCACGGGAATGGCGCAATCCGGAATAGGAAGCGCAGGTCTCGGCCTGATAGCGGAGAAGCCTGACAGCATGGGAATAGTGCTTCTATTCCTGGTGCTTCCGGAAACCCTGCTCATCTTCGGGTTCGTGGTCTCGATACTCATAATGCTGACGTTCGGCATAATCTAAAAAGGGAGTGTACATGTCCCTAGAAGCCATAAGGAAGAGTATACTAGGCGAGGCCGAGTCCAAGGCCAAGGCTGAGCAGAGCGAAGCCAGTTCCGAGGCCGAGAAGATGGTAAAGGAGGCCGAGTCCAAGGCCAAGGCGCTGCTCAAGCAGGCTGAGGCCGAGGCAAAGGCCGAGGAGACGAGGATGAGGAACGAGGCAGCCGCAGGACTTGAGACCGAGCGCAACGCAATGGTCATAGAGGCAAAGGGAAAGGTCGTTGAGAAGGTTCTCGACTCGGTAAAAGGCCAGGTAGAGAGGAACATCAAGAGCAGCAACATGGACAGGATGTTCAAGGCGGCAATGAAGCAGTTCTCGGAGCTCGGCGATGCGGACGACGCAGTGATAAGGACGAGCAAGAAGAATGCGGCTCTCATGAAAGGAAGGCACAATGTCGAATACACAAATGTCGATGGCTTCGTCATCTCCACCGATGACGGGAAGATATCGCTCAACGCAACCGTTGATGCGCTCGTGGAAGGGAAAACCGAAGAGATAAGGAAGATTGTGTCAGAGGAGGTCTTCACGGGAAGCCAGGAGAAGAAGATCGCAAAGGCAACCAGCTCAATGGCGAAGAAGTCCGGGAAGGTCATTGCAAAGAAGATGCCCAAGAAGGCAAAGGCCGCTCCGAAGAAGAAGGCCGTGAAGGCAAGGAAGTCAGGCAAGACAAGCAAGAAGAGGAGATAGATTTGATATCGGGAACTGCAGCTGCAATGCATTACGGCTACTCCAGCGCACGGGTCAAGGCCATGGAGGCTAAGCTGATAGGCCGCAAGACGATGCAGGAGATCATGAACGCGAAGGACACGAGTTCCATCATAGCGCTGCTTTTTCAGAGCGACTATAAGGACGAGATAGAAAGCTTCGGCGGACTCTCGATAAAGCAGGAGCTGATTGACTTCGCCTTGAGCAAGAACCTTGCGAAGAGCACAAGCAAGCTCGTGCAGATAACTCCCACTACCGAGCGCAACATAATACGCGGAATAGTGGGCAAGTGGGACCTTTACAACGTGAAAGTCGCGATAGAGGCGAAGGAAAGGAAGGCAGACTACGAATCAATCGCAAGGTACATAATCGACTTCGGCAGGTACAACGCAACCACGATAAAGGACGCAATGCGAGAAGATTCAATCGAGGGAATGCTGAACAAGTTCATGATCAACACTCCCTACCTAAAGACCCTGCAGGAGGCATTGGAGGCATACAAGAAGACGAAGAGCGCGATAGACGCTGCAGCAGCGATTGACAAAAGCTATTACAAGGAGTTGGGAAACACGATCATAGGATTGAGGATAATACACAACGAATCTGCACTTATACTCAAAATGGACATCGACATGAAGAACATACTTCTTCTCATAAAGGCAAAGAGAGCTGGTCTCAAGTTCAGCGACATCTCAGGAAACATAATAGAGAGAGGAAGAATAAGCACTTCGGAGCTGGAATCACTTTACAACGGCTCCAAAGACATCGAGTCGATGGTAGCACAGGTAAAAGTCTACGATCTCAAGAATGCTCTTGACGTTTACAAGAACAGCAAGAGGAAGCAGCTCCTCATCTTCGAGATAGGGATGAGGAACGCGATATTCAACGACGCGATGAGGCTGCTGAAGCACAGCATACTCTCATTCGGCGCCATACTTGCATACTCGTATCTCAAGGAGATAGAGATATTCACGCTCAGGATAATGATACAGGGAAGAATCTACGGTCTCAGCAAGGAGGAGATGGAGAGGTTGTTGGTATGGAGGAACGAGTAGACAAGTCGTACAAGATAGCCCTGGTCGGAAACCAGCAGCTCAACCTGGGCTTCAAGCTTGCCGGAGTCACTGAATCGTACACTGTTGCCGACTCAATGGACGCTGAATCAAGGATGAGGGGCCTCATGGAGAGGGAAGACATCGGAATCATAATAGTAAGCTCGTCGGTCAAGAGGCTCATAAGAGAGAGGAGACTACACGATGCAATGGAGGCAAGCATACTGCCACTGGTGGTTCAGGTCCCGGAGCCTAATGAGAGTCTTACTGAAGAGGATACGCTCAGGAACCTCATACTCAGGGCAATAGGAATTGACATAACTAAGATGTTTAACAAATAATGGTGAAGCAATGGGAATCATTGAGAAGATATCAGGACCGCTTGTAGTAGCAAACGATATGCTTGGAACAAGAATGTATGACGTAGTGAAGGTAGGAAAGCTCAGGCTTATAGGAGAGATAATCCAGCTGCGCGGGGAGAAGGCAATCATCCAGGTTTACGAAGACACAACAGGAATAAGCCCTGGAGAGCCTGTAGAATCAACAAACGTTCCTCTCATGGCGGAACTCGGTCCGGGAATACTCAACAACGTTTACGACGGTATCCAGAGACCTCTGGAAGTCATAAGGTCAAAGACAGGAGCATTCATAGGAAGGGGAGTCACTGCAGAGGCTCTTGATAAAAAGAAGAAATGGAAGTTCACTGCGGAGAAGAAGGTAAAGAACGGCTCCACAGTAAAGTCGGGAGAGATAATAGGACATGTGCAGGAAACTGAGCACCTGAAGCACTACATAATGGTTCCTTACGGCGTGGAAGGAAAGATATCAGGGCTCAAGGATGGAAACTTCACGGTAGACCAGACAGTTGCAAAGGTAGAGAAATCAGGAAAGGCAACGAATTTGACGCTTACGCAGAAGAGGCCTGTGAGAAAGTCCTCGCCATTCAAGAACAAATTCAGGTCAGACGAGCCGCTTGTAACAGGGCAGAGAGTACTGGACACATTCTTCCCGGTAGCCAAGGGAGGAAGTGCAGCGGTTCCAGGACCCTTCGGAGCGGGAAAGTGTGTTACTGGAGACACACCAGTCCTGCTTTCAAACGGCAGAGTGATTGCAATAGAAGATCTGTACGGCTCACGATATATGGATAAGGATTCTGAAGTAAGAAACGAGGGGCACGAGCAGCTGATAAAAACCAGGTCGATAGGTCTATTTTCATTAAATAAGAATCAGATAGCAGAGAGTTCATCTACAATTCTCTACAAGGGAAAGAGCGATTCGGTAATTAAGATAAGGACAAGGACGGGCAAGACTGTGAGAGTTACTCCTATACACAAGCTGTTCAAGGTAACAGAGCGTGGAGAGGTTGTGGAGACCATGGCAAAGGACCTAAAGGAAGGAGAATTCATCGCCTCAGCAAGAAAGGTTCATGTAAACGGCACTGATAGCGAAATAAAAGTCCCTGAATGGGTCACAAACATAGGGACCAATGGGAAACACATAAAGATTCCTGAAAAGGTAACTCCAGAACTTGCAGAATTCCTTGGTTATTTCATCGCAGAAGGATACGTAAGGGCAGAGCAGACAATTGTGTTTACGAACCTCGAAGAGGAGCTGCTGAACCGCTTCATGAATTTAGGAGAGAACCTATTCGGCATCAAGGGAAAGAAGGAATATCAACCAGGCAAGACTCCGAATGTACTGCTGCACAGCAGGACCCTTGTAAGGCTCATGCGATTCATGAGAGTTGGTGGAGATGCGCATACAAAAGAGATCCCGCAATGCATAATGTCAGCTAGCGACATATCAGTCTCCACCTTCCTTACTTCGTACTTCATCGGAGACGGTTCCTATTACGACAGAGAAATAGAATTTTGCACTGCAAGCAAAACGCTGCAGATACAGCTATCCTATCTTCTCGCAAGATTCGGGATTATAGGAAGCCTCGCCGACAAACACGTTGACGGAGAAATTTACTACAGGCTATTTGTTAGAGGCAAGGCAAACATAGGCATTCTTTACAATGTGCTCCTGCCAGTGCACAAGAAGGTAAACGCAATACGCGAATATCTCGAGTCAGGAAAGAGGCCATACAATTCGATAGATATTGTCCCGATATCTACGGAATACATAAAGGAATTGTATACCCGATACGGTTCCTACTCTCAGTTGTTGAAAGCCGGAATAGAAATATCGAATTACATTCGCAATGGGGAGAAGATGGGCGTAGAGACGTTTAGAAAGTTCGTCTCTACAATAAACACGCGTTCAGGAAACCAGCTCCAGAAATTGGCCATTCAGGAACTTGCCAGCGCCCTTGACTGGATATACTGCGATGAAATAGTTTCATTGCAGGAGGAAGTGGGCCCTACGGACGTGTATGATCTCTCCCTTCCTGAGTTCGGAAGCAACTTCGTGGGAGGTGCAGGCGGTCTAATACTGCATAATACGGTAATCCAGCAGCAGATAGCAAAATTCGCAGATGCCGACATAGTTGTCTATGTAGGATGCGGAGAGCGAGGCAACGAAATGACAGACGTACTGGTAGAGTTCCCTGAACTAGTCGACCCTAAGACAAAGAGACCCCTTATGGAAAGAACTGTTCTCGTTGCAAACACAAGCAACATGCCTGTGGCTGCAAGAGAGGCAAGCATATACACCGGAATAACGATAGCAGAATACTTCAGGGACATGGGATACAGCGTCGCGATCATGGCTGACTCCACATCAAGATGGGCAGAGGCTATGAGAGAAATATCTGCTCGACTTGAGGAAATGCCTGGAGAGGAAGGCTATCCTGCGTATCTTCCAAAGAGGCTTGCAGAGTACTACGAGAGAAGCGGAAAAGTGGAATCGCTCAATGGTGCAATAGGATCGGTGACGATAATAGGAGCGGTATCACCTGCTGGAGGAGACCTCTCAGAACCTGTATCGCAGGGTACGCTCAGAGTAGTCAAGGCCTTCTGGTCTCTTGACGCATCTCTTGCAAGCGCAAGGCACTTCCCTTCCGTAAACTGGCTTACCAGCTATTCATTGTACCTTGATGCACTCAAGGACTGGTATGTCAAGAATGCAGGAGAGGAATTCGTCGCGCACAGGATAGCCGCAACACAACTGCTCCAGAGGGAGGGGGAACTGAAAGACATAGTGCAACTTGTAGGCGCAGACGCGCTTCCTGACAGCGAGAAAGTGATTCTTGAAGCTGGAAGGATGATAAGGGAAGACTTCCTCAGGCAGAGCGCATACGACGACATAGACACGTACACAAGCCTTGCAAAGCAGAAGATCATGCTTTCAGCCATTCTCTACTTCAAGGAGAAGGCCGATGCCGCGGTAAAGCAGCAGATAGAAGCCGATGCAATAACAAAGATGAAAGTCAGGGAAGACATCGCAAGGCTCAAGGGAGTAAAGGAAGCGGATATTGAGAAGGAAGGCAAGAGGGTAAATGAGGAAATAGACTCGGAGTTCAAGGCTCTTATGAAAGAATACCAGAGCTCAGGAGAGAAGGAGGAACGAGTAGTCCATGCCGCCATAAATGCAGACAGCAAGAAACAAAAGAAGTGATATTATGAAATTCGAAGTAGAGTATAGCACAATAGAAAGCGTCGCAGGGCCGCTTGTGGTAGTCAGCAAGGTGGGGAACGCCAAGTACAACGAAGTGGTAAGGATAAGGCTCGCCAACGGGGAGTCTAGGCTCGGGCAGGTCCTCGAAACGAGCGACAAGTATGCAGTAGTGCAGGTCTTCGGACCTACGGACGGAATAAACATCGACAAGACATCAGTAAGCTTCCTAGGAGAGACATTCACTGTAGGAGTAAGCGAAGGGATGCTCGGAAGGGTCTTCAACGGACAGGGAAAACCCCGAGACGGCAGTGCAGGAGTTGCGGCAGAGGAAAAGAGGGACATAAACGGCTCCCCGATAAATCCTACTGCAAGAGAGAAGCCAAGCGATTTCATCGAGACGGGAATATCAGGAATAGACGGCCTTGACACACTGGTCCGAGGCCAAAAACTACCGATATTCTCGGCTTCAGGTCTTCCGCACAACCAGCTTACTGCGCAGATAACGAGGCAGGCCAACGTCAAAAACAGCAACGAAGGCTTCGCCATAGTGTTCGCGGGAATCGGAATAACCTACGATGACGCAACATTCTTCATAAACGAGTTCAGGAAGACAGGAGCGCTGAAGCGGACGGCGGCGTTCATCAATCTTGCAGACGACCCAAGCATAGAGAGAATTCTCACTCCAAGGCTTGCTCTAAGCACGGCGGAGTACCTCGCATATGACAGGGGAATGCACGTGCTGGTCATACTAAACGATATGACCAACTATGCGGAGGCATTGAGAGAGCTCTCAAGCGCAAGGGAAGAGGTTCCTGGAAGAAGAGGATACCCTGGTTATATGTACACGGACCTTGCAAGCATATACGAAAGGGCAGGAATAATCAAGGGAAAGAAGGGCAGCATAACCCAGCTTCCCGTAGTCACGATGCCTAGCGATGACGTCACGCACCCTATACCTGACCTTACCGGATACATCACTGAGGGACAGATATACCTGAGCAGGGACCTTGTGAACAAAGGGGTCTATCCTCCAATACAGCCGCAGGGATCTCTTTCAAGGCTCATGAACAATGGAATAGGTGCTGGAAAGACAAGGGAGGACCACAGCGGAGTCGCAAACCAGCTCTATACCACTTATGCAAAGGCCCAGGATGCAAAGTCGCTGAGCGCAATAGTAGGAGCAGAGGCATTAAGCGAAGCAGACAAGAGATACCTAAAGTTCGGAGAGGAATTCGAATCAAAGTTCATCGGCCAGGGTTTCTATGAAAGGAGAACAATAGAGGACACGCTCAATATAGGATGGGATCTTCTCTCAATGCTTCCTGAAGGCGAACTTACGAGAATCAAGAAGGATTACGTAACGAAATACTACAAGAGGGGAAAGGGTAGCACATAATGGCAAGGCTGAATCCGACTAGAATAAACCTGATCAACCTCAAGAGGAGGGTAGCCACCGCAAGGAAGGGATACGGCATACTCAAGAGGAAGAGGGAGGTCCTAGTCTTGGAATTCCTCAATATGCTCAAGCAGTCAAGCGAGAGCAGGTCAAAGCTCAACGAATTGGTGCAGGAATCTTACAAGATGGTGGAGACAGCGTCCACGTACGTTGGAAACTTCGAGTTGGAGGACGTTGCGCTGCACATGAAGGAGACTTCACCTGTGAGAATGCGCGTAAAGAACATCATGGGAGTCAAGATCCCTCAGATAGAGAGGTCTCCAGGAGCGACCATGGATCCGACTCTGCTCTTTTCAACCAGCCTTGCAGTTGACGACATAAACGACACGTTCACAAGGGCAACGAACTCGATAATAGATGTTGCGCAGAGAGAGCAGGGACTCAGGAGGCTTGTCCTAGAAATAGATAAGACAAAGAGAAGGGTCAACGCATTGGACTACAAGGTCATTCCTGGCATGCTAGCACAGCAAAGATACATCAGAATGAGGCTTGAAGAGATAGACAGAGATACCTTCTCTGCACTCAAGCACGTAAAGAAGAAGCTCGCCAAGAATGAACGTAGATAACCCTCTTTATAATGTCTGGGTAGTCATTGTTACCTTTTATGTAGATATATAAATTTATATCTAGATATAAGGTATCCGATAGTATGATTGGTCTTGCCGCCTCTAGGGCCAAAGTAAAAATAAGGCTTACCGAGGAGAGGTGGCTGCATATAACCGAATCACACGATGAGCTTAAAGACTGTGCATACGCAGTACTTAACTGCATTGAAAATCCCGATTTCATAGTTAAGGGAATAACGAATGAATTGATATCGTGCAAGAAGCACGGCAATAAGTATTTAATAGTAGTTTATAGAGAAAATAGTATTGTAGATGGTTTTGTAATAACCGCATATTTAACTAAGAATGCAAGGAAACTGACGAAGAGGGGTATACTATGGAAAAGCAAATGACTGTTGAAAGGAAGTTCGTAAGCAAGGTAGAGAAACCCCTAATCGAATTGCTCAAACTGTCCAGCAAAGCATGGATAGATTACGATAAAGAAGCAGATGTGGCATACATATCCTTTGAGAAACCACAGCGTGCAACTGACAGCGAACTCCTCGATAACGGAGTAATAGTTAGGAAAAGAGGCAAAAAGATAGTGGGACTCACTATACTTCATGCCGGCAAGCTGATATATGGATAAATCTGTCTGTAAGGTCTGTTTATAGCGGCGCATTTTCATGGACTACAAAGGCACAATCATAGAAGAGAGCTTATTCGACAGGAATGTCCTGAAGCAGGTCAAGATACTCGGAATAAGGACTGAGAAAGTTACAGAGAGGCACAAGACGCCATGGCTAAAGGTATGGACCCTTGACAAGGTCGAGATCCCGGAAAGAACGGCAGACGATATAGCGGATGAGATAAGCAGGGCGCTGGATACCGTGCATCATTGCTGGTACGTGGACTTCAGGAACGACAAGCTGCACTACATAATATTCGCAAATAGGATATTCAAGGTCAACAGGAAGAATCAGGAAGAGTACGAGAAAGCCAAGGAGTATGGAATGAGGGAAGGCATACCTGAATACCAGCTTACCTGGTCGTTTGACGAATTTTAGTGGTATTATGCACAATGCCTGCTTGTACAGTGGCGGAAAAGACTCAACCCTGGCATTACACAAGGTCGTGGCTACTGGAGTCAAAATAGACCTTCTAATAACGATGCTGAGCAAGAACAAGTCCAGCTACATGTTCCATTATCCGAATGTAAGGCACACAAAGCTTCAGGCAGAGGCTCTGGGAATAGGGCAGGTATTCGTAGAGACGGAAGGAAAGAAAGAAGAGGAGCTTGCTGATCTGGAAAAGGCATTTACCGACAACGATGTCAAAGTCCTGGTGACAGGTGCAACGTACAGCAAATATCAGGGAGACAGGATCAACAACATTGCGAAGAAGCTGGGAATAGAGCATCTTGCACCACTCTGGCACATAGATCCTATGGAAGAACTGAATACGCTTGACAAGGATTTCAACGCAATAATAACATCTGTAAGCGCAGAAGGGCTTGATGAATCATTCCTGGGAAGGAGAATCGACAAAGAGATAATTGCAAGACTGCAGGAGGCCAACAAGAAACACGGCATAAACATGCTATTCGAGGGCGGAGAAGCAGAGAGCTTCGTACTGGATGCGCCTCTCTTCAAGAAGAAGATAGAGATAATCAAGGCAAGGAAGGAGTGGAATGGAACAACAGGTGCATACTTCATAGAGGACGCCAGATTATCTGATAAGTGACTGCTTATAGTAAGTCATCAGGCTTTCCACGCATGGCGTAAGCCATTCGGCCGTCTTGGGCACGTCCCTCAATTTAACCCATTTATACTCGACATGCTCATCAGAGAGGCTTACCGAGGTTCCTTTTGGCTCGCATAGGAAGATAATCATCGTTATCATCTGCCCGTCATCACGCGCGAAATGCTCCACGCCTATAGGAGTCAATACATAGATGCTGAGGCCTGTCTCCTCGTGGGTTTCCCTTGCAAGGCCCTTGTAAGGATCCTCGCCCGGATTCAATCTCCCGCCGGGGATATCCCACTCGTTTGGCTTGTGGACATTGCCAGGATTCCTCTTCAGAAGGAGTACCTTGCCCTTGCTAACCACAAAAGCCTTTATAGCAACGGCAAAACGCTCCATGAACCTGTTTTGGGGTTATGAAATATAAATACCCTATACCAATGGTATAGTGCTTATTGTAGCCAGTATTCATAGCAGGCTCCAAAGGTGTAAGATTTGGACACAGACATACTCTCGAAGTACAGCAAGTACGCTGAGAACGCCATAGAGGAGGAGAACTCCACGGTCCACAGCATGGAGAAGGCAGGAAAGAAGATAATAAAGCTAAATATAGGGGATCCTGCAAAGTTCTTCCCTACTCCCAAGTACATGGTCGACGCCTACATCAAGGCGCTCAAGGAGGGAAAGACTGGGTACGTTGACCCGGAAGGGATTCCCGAGCTCAGGGAAGCTATATCAAAGAGGTACAAGCGCCTCTACAACGTCGATGTCAATCCCTCAGACAGCGCCTTCATAACCCACGGTGTCAGCGAGGCTCTGATATTCATCAACTCAATGCTGATAAATCCGGGAGAGATGGCTGTGATCTTCAAGCCCTATTACTCGGTGTGCCACAGCGGCTTCAGGATGGCAGGCGGAATGCCGATCTTCCAGGAATACGAGGAGGATAAGAACTGGGATCTTGACACGGACGAGCTTGACCGGAAGATAAAAACGGCGAAGAAGGAGGGAAAGAAGGCAAAGTACATCGCGCTGACAAATCCGAGCAACCCCACGGGCATGGTCCTTGAGAGGAAGGTGATGGAGAGGATCGTCGACATTGCGAAGAACAACGATCTGGTCATCATAAGCGACGAGATATACGACGAGGTAATATTCAAGGGAGTGAAATTCACCAGCATTTCGGAAATAGCAAAGGGAGTCCCGCACATAATATTCAACGGCGCATCAAAGGATCTCGATGCCACGGGCTTCAGGATCGGATTCGTCGCGGTTCCGGAGCACGATCCCGTATCAATGGTCATAAAGAGGAAAATACTCGACTACTGCGCAATCAGGCTCTGCGTCAGCACTCCAGCACAGTATGCTGTCGCCGAAGGAATAAACAACCTCAGCGAGCACAAGAAGGAAGTCACCGAATTTGTGGGAGCGATAGAGGAGCGCGCCGAGTTTGCATCAAAGATGATAAACCAGAGCGAGTACATGCATCTTGTGCCCCCGCGAGGCGCATACTACCTATTCCCAAGGCTGAACATGAATAGGCTCACGGTCAAGAGCGACAGGGATTTCGTCCACTCCCTGCTTGAGGAAGAGGGAGTCCTCCTTACAAGGGGGTCGGGATTCGGAGGAGAGAACCACATCAGGTTGGTCGCCCTTCCACCAAAAGAGATATTAGAATCGGCGATAGATAAGATTGATAAGTTCTGCAAGCGCCATTCAAGATAAAACGGAGGCATCGTCTAGTGGTAGGACGTCACCCTTACACGGTGAAGGTCGGGGTCCGATTCCCTGTGCCTCCAATGAGTCTCTCCGAGAGCAAGAAAATCAGATTCCTTTGGTTAAAGATTAATAATACTTAAATTGGCAAAGGGAGTGTATATTGCGAAAGCAGTTGATTGGCTAGGAAAATAGCAAAAGGTTCTTGGTCTCCTTTATCTGCTGCTTCTATGGCATTGTAGTACCGCTCCTTATTGGAAACCTCTATTACGACAGGTGGAAACTTATTTCTAAGCAATATCCAGTTCATTAGAAGTCTTGCCGTTCTCCCGTTGCCATCTGTAAATGGATGTATATTTACGAATTTATTGTGTAACAATGCGGCAAGCTCTATTGGATGTAAAGTTTTCTTTTCTGAATAAAATTCTGTAAATAGTTTTTCAAGCAACTTTGGAACATCTCCTGCCTTTGGCGGAATATGTTCCGAACCGGATATCCTTACCTCGCTATCTCTATAATTGCCCTGTATTCTGCATGATGTATTCTTAGTTATTTCATATTGTATCTTGCAGGTGAATTTCTTATTCAGTCTATTTTTGTATGATTTGATAAAGTTCCATGCATCAACTGCATTAAGGGCTTCTATAACATCATCTGCTCTTGTACCCTCCGGAGCTATTCTATCGCTAAGCACTAATGCTGTCTGCCTAAGAGTAAGGCGATTACCCTCTATTGCATTTGTGTTATAGGTGTATCTGACTAGAAAATCCTTTGGCAGTATATTTGTAGGTATTTTGTGAAATACGGTTATAGAAGCGCTTAGGTCATCGACTTTTTCTACGAGCTCTTTAGGCAACCAGTTAGCCTGATATTGTTCCAATGTTCTTTTTTCTAATTCTACAAAATACTTCTGTAATTCGTCTTGTTTAGGAACTTCTCTGCCTAGCCATACTCTAAGTTTCTTTACCTTAGTTGGACTTACCCTGATATTTTTGACTAAGTAGAAGTAAGAATATTTCCCATGCCTCTGTTTTTCTATAAATGACATAATATGTCTACATTATATAGATATTTAAATATTGTGGACATAATGGCTACATTTATATAATTATCTGTTTCTGTAGCCATACGGCAATATCAATTAAGATCAATTGATATTGTTTCTACAATCCGAAGTAATAATGGAAGAAACTGTGCCTCCTTGAAGATACCTAATCCCATGGAAATCGAATACTATGCCAACTTTATCAGAAGAATTCCGATTATTGAGATGAAAGCTGAATTTGCAAGGCTGAAATATGCTCCTGTGCTCAAGAACGGAATAA
>CAYQOG010000013.1:0-24475 GCA_964419095.1 Microcaldota archaeon | reverse complement strand
TTCTTATATTTCGAATTCCAATTTCTTTCCATCTCGGTCGCCAAAATCGAGATGAGCTGAATGGTTAAAATCCTTCAGTTTTTATGCTGAGTAGAGGAATTCTACAAGGCTCTGCGAAAAGAAAAGTTTTAATATAATGAGAATGATGTCTCTCTGGCTTTATGCGCATTAGGATGAATGATGCCCTGAAATTCGACGCTCAATCAAGGGCGCTTGCAAGGCAGCTCCCTCTGCCGAAGCGGATGCTCAAGCATGTCGCCAGGGTCGGTTTCCTGGGGCTTCCCGTAACGATAGGCGGATGCTTTGAGGTACAGTACAATTCTGGCATAGCGACCTGGATGGTCATAGGCGGGAATGCTGCCTTTGCGATAGGCTATGTGTCCAATTCAATGTTTGAGCATGCGCTCAGGAGAGTCAGGCGCGGGTAGACTGCTTGCGGTTTAATTGCATAATATTAAATGAGTTATTGCGATATTAGTAGATAATATGTGGGGGCATAACATCAGGCCTTACAAGGGAAACCTCTCCAAGGAAGGAGTCACGCTTACCGATGTTGAGGCTGCAAAGGAAACGATGCTGAAGCGGCTTGATGAAGCCGGATACGGCATTGCGAAGGCAGTCGAAGCCCGCGCCCATGTGACAAATTTGAGAAGCATAATGAGGGGCAGGGCGGCGGAGGCCACTGCCCACAATGTGACGGAATTGGTGGAATCGGTTGCAAGCAACACTGCGGGATATGTGGAGAATTTCGGCGAGGCTCACGATTCCGTATACTGGGAAATGGGACGGACCGTGAGGTCCGATGGCGACAGCGAGCGGGGATGGAAGATAGTCAACGAGACGGTAATGGGGCTTTACCAGAGGGAGATGCGCATAGTAAAAGCTGCCATGGATAAAGTCAGGAGGGCGAAATCTGTTGATGAGATCGATGGCGAATGGCAGGATATGCAGGATAAGACCAGCGGAATCATAGGAAGGCTGCACGTCATAGACGTGGTCCTTGGCGAGTCCTCGATGCGAAGGGTCGAGATGTATGGCGCAAGCGAGCATTTCGCCAGGGCTGTCGAGAACATTTACAACCCCTCATGGGTCGCTAAGGAGAGGAGGAGGACCATGGACCACCTTGACGAAGCTGACTCCTTTGCCAGGTCGGCGGAGCAGATAGAGAATCCTGAGAAGCGTCCTTCCGTGTATGCAGACATAGGCATGCATTACGAGGCAGCTGCCACAAGCGCGGCAAGGGCTTCCGCATCTTTCATGCACTCAAATGTCAGGGCGTCCGCAAGGCATAGGGTAATAGATTATTATGTAAAGTCCGTGAACAATTTCGTCGAGGCCGGGGAGATGGAGCGCGCAAGGTCGAACCTGGAGATCGCGATAGATGTCTCGGCTACGACACTGCACAAGAAGAGGACGCCGAAGGAGCTTGTTGCGCTCAAGGAAAGACTGGACGCACTGTGAGGTCTTCCTTCGGAGAATTTATTGCAGTAGAAGGGAATTGTCTCAGATTTATTAAGTTTTAACTTGGGAAACAGTATTGTGATGAGATGGATCCCGTAATACATTTTGAGATGCCGGCAGAAGACCGAAAGCGCATGGTAGCTTTCTATTCAAAGATCTTCGGCTGGGAGACGAAGCAGCTTGGACCGGAGATGGGCGACTTTGTCACGGTCAATACTACAGAATCAGAGAATAACATGCCTAAGAAGCCTGGCACGATAAACGGCGGCTTCTATCAGAAGACCGGAGACGTATCGCAGACTACCACAGTAACCATACAGGTTGCTGACATCAAGGCATATAGGGAGAAGGTAGTCAAAGCCGGTGGAAAGATATCAGGCGATATAATGGATATGCCCGGCTTGGGACTCTTTCTCTCATTTTTTGATACCGAAGGGAATAGGGTCAATCTCATGCAGCCTGCCCGTTAGGCTCTTTGAAAATTATTACAAGGCCACGATTTTAAGCCTATAGTGGCATTCACAGGAGAAAGCAGAGCAGTTATAAAGCTTATCATATATATACCTTATTGGCATAGACGCGTTTTGTTAGTGCTCGTTTTAGGTGGATTTTTGACAGGTAAGAGCGACCACGAAATTGTACCGGTACACGAGATATTAAAACTGAAGGAAGTCAATGAGTTACTGCAAGGTAAGCACATTACTCTTGAGAATCTTCCGAAGATACTTGAAAGCGACCCACAGTGCACAAAGCTGGGCGCAAAGCCGGGCCACGTCGTCAGGATAAGCAGGAGCGACAACGGCAACGCATATCTCTATTACAGGGTTGTTGTAGAGGGTTAATCTCTCTACAAGGTGATGCTATGAAGCAATATGGTCTATTAGAGTCTTATCTAAACTCGAGCTCACTGGTTTCGCATCAGACTGAAAGCTTCAACAGATTCCTCGACGCAAGCATTCAGAAAGTCGTCAACAGGCAGAATATGATAGAACCTAGCGTAGAGGGCTTTGCGCTTAAACTGGGAAATGTGAGGCTGGACCGAGTCTCTATAATAGAGTCGGACGGATCAAGGAGGGGGATTCTGCCAAACGAGGCAAGGCTCAGGAACCTTACTTATGCTACGCCTATATTCATTGAAGTAGTACCTATAATAAGAGGAATAGAGAAGACTGCCGCTTATGGAGAGGTCTTCGTAGGCGAGCTCCCTATAATGATAAGGAGCAACCTCTGCAACACAAAGACCATGGCAAGGAGCCAGTTGATCGAAAACGGTGAGGATCCTGACGATCCAGGCGGCTATTTCATAATAAAAGGCGTTGAAAGAGTGCTCATCGGCCTCGAGGATGTCGCTCCTAACCGTGTCATAACCACTAGGGAAGGCGACGGACGCGAGGTGAAGAGCCGGGTCTTCTCCACAACTCCAGGCTTCAGGGCGCGCTGCGTTGTAACGAGAAACCAGAACGGCGGATTCAGCGTCGATTTTCCCACTACAAGCAAGAGCCTCGACCTGATTATGCTTCTTAGGGCGCTTGGATTGCAGGTCGATGAAATGCTCAACTTCGCAAGCGACCTTCTCTCATTCAAGAATGACCTTCTGCTTAACATTGAAACCAGCGAGGCAAAGGACCTTGCGCCGAAGGACGCGCTCCTCGAACTTGGAAAGATGGCAGCGCCTGGACAGGCAAGCAAGTACCAGGAGAAGAGGGCCGAGATGCAGCTCGACAACTACCTGCTTCCCCACATTGGGGACGGGCCAGAGGACAGGAGGGAGAAGGGCAAATACCTAGTTCAAATGGCGAGAAAGGCGACAATAATAGGAAACAAGCTCGCAAGACAGGACGACAAGGACCATTATGCAAACAAGCGTGTCAAGTTCTCCGGAGAGCTCATGGAGGAGCTCTTTGCGTACGCATTCCGTTTCTTCGTAAAGGAGGTAAAGTATCAGATAGAAAGGACAAGCGCAAGGGGAAGGAAGCTGAGCATACAGGCGATAATAAACCCGGACACGCTCACTGAAAAGATAGCATATGCAATGGGTACGGGAACATGGGTTGCCGGCCAGACAGGAGTATCGCAGGTGCTTGACAGGACCAATTTCATCAGCTCTTACACACATCTCCGCCGAGTAAAGTCGCCTCTAGCGAAGAAGCACCCTCATTTCAGGGCCCGAGACGTACACGGAACGCAATGGGGCAAGATCTGCCCGTCGGAAACTCCTGAAGGACAGGAAGTAGGACTTACGAAGTATCTTGCGCTAATGGCAAAGGTTACAGTGGGCGCGGAGGAGCAGCAGATAGAACAGAAGCTCAAGGAGCTGCACAAGATCGAACAGGTTTGATGTTCATGGCAAAGGAAGAGAACCGCAGATATTACTTGTACCTCAACGGCAGAATCATGGGTTACGTCGAGGATCCCCAGGCATACGTCAAGGAAGTGAGGGAGGCGAGGAGGAAGGGGCTCCTCTCCGGTGAAGTTAACATCGCCATGATAGAGAAGCTCAATGCCGTAAATATCAACACCGACAAGGGAAGGATAAGAAAGCCGTACATAATAGTAGAGGACGGCAGGTCGAAGATGACGCAGGAGCTTGCAGACAAGCTCAAGAAGAGGGAAATCGACTTCAACTATGTGCTTAGGAATGGAATAATCGAGTACCTTGACGCTGAGGAAGAGGAGAACGCCAACGTGGTCTTCAGCGACGAGGACATAACCGAGAAGACGACACATATGGAAGTGGACGTCACGGCGATCTTCGGATTCACCGTAAACACTTCGCCTTACCCTGATCACAACAACATCGCAAGGCACGCGATGCTTGCGAACTTCACTAAACAGGCTGAAGGCCTCTATTCATCCAATTTCAACCTCAGGTTCGATTCCCGCGCATACCTTCTCTTCTATCCCCAGGCTCCTATCGTCACCACGACGGCATACGAAGGGGTGAACATCAAGCACCACCCTAGCGGCCAGAATTTCGTCGTGGCCCTTTCCACTTATTACGGATACAACATGGCAGACGCAGTAGTGGTCAATCGCGCCGCGGTGGACAGGGGACTGGGAAGGAGCATCTTCTACAAGACTTATGTGGACGAGGAAAGAAGGTATCCTGGAGGGCAGAAGGACAAGTTCAAGGTGCCTCCTGCCACAGCCGAAGGATACATGGGAGAGCACGTCTACTCAAAACTCGGAGACGACGGGATAATCGAGCCGGAGATGGCAGTTGGTGAAGGAGATGCGCTTATAGGAAAGGTAGCGCCGCCTCGATTCCTTGAGGAGAACATCGGAGCCGGCGGCCTTGAGGAGAAGATGCGTGATGATTCATCGGTTCTAAAGACAGGGGAAACGGGAGACGTGGACAGCGTCGTCTTCACAGAGTCGACAGGAGCGACAAAGATAGTAAAAGTCAGAGTGCGAAGCCTCAGGATTCCCGAGAAGGGCGACAAATTCGCAAGCAGGCACGGGCAGAAGGGGGTCATCGCAATGATAGTCAATCCTGAAGACATGCCTTTCACCGAGCATGGCATTGTTCCTGATCTGCTGCTCAATCCGCACTCAATACCCACAAGACTTACATTCGGGCACCTGCTCGAGGAGCTTGCAGGGAAGGCCGGATCCGTGGACGGAAAGATAATAAACGGAACCGCATTCGCGGAGAAGGGCTCAATACGAATGGAAGACTACAGCAAGATGCTCGAGAAGCACGGATTCGACAGGAACGGCGAGGAAACGCTCTACGACGGACTGACGGGGATGCCTTTCAAGGCTAACATTTTCACAGGAGTCGTCTACTACAACAGGCTTTACCACATGGTCAGCAACAAGATCCAGGTGAGGAGCCGCGGAAAAGTGCAGATACTCACGCACCAGCCTACGGAAGGAAAGGCAAGGCAGGGAGCCCTGAGATTCGGAGAAATGGAACGGGATGCGCTTATAGGATACGGCGCAAGCCTGCTGCTCAAGGAGAGGCTTCTTGACCAGAGCGACAAGGCCGAAGTGCTCATCTGCACGCAGTGCGGGGACATAGGATACTACGACAGGATCAAGAAGGTCTCGGTGTGCCCTCTCGACGGAAACAGCACGTTCGTGAACGTGGAGATAAGCTACGCCTTCAAGATACTTCTAGACGAGATAAAGTCGCTACACATAATGCCTAGGATAAAATTGAATGTTTGATTGAAATGAGCAAGACTGGAAGGATTAAGCAGCAGGTCAGCAACAACATGTTGGACAGAGCGGTGCTCAGGGGCGACGCCGATAGCGTGAAATCATTGGTAGCAGAAGGCGCCGACCCTAATTCGGGGAATTATCTCTTCCATTCGGTAGAAAGTGGGAACCCCTCAACAACCAATGCATTGCTCGAGGCAGGATCCAGGATTGGCGTGGGAATGGCTTTGCGCGCCGCCCTGAGGAAGGGGCGCTTCTCGCATGCCGTGCTGATAGCGCCTTATGCAAAGCCAAACTCTGCTGCGGATGTGATAGAGGAGCTTAAGCGGGACCATGACGTCACATCGCTGTTCAAGGAGGGCGCGGGCTACCCCACGGCGATACTTGACCAGATAAGCGCGGCCCTCGGAACGAAGGTTTGATGATTATGCAGGCTGAAGTAATAGAAAACGTAAAATTCGGGATAATATCCCCGGAGCATACCAAGAAGCTGAGCGTAGTCAAGCTGAGCGTGCCTGACACCTACAACGAGGATGGCTATCCTATAGACGGAGGGCTTCTCGACCAGAGGCTCGGAGTAATAGACCCGGGTCTCGTATGCAAGACATGCGGAGCGCGGGCAAAGACATGCCCTGGCCATTTCGGCCACATCGAGCTCGTTAGGCCGGTAATACATTCCGAGTTCTCGAAGATAATCTACATGCTTCTCCAGTCAACCTGCAGCGCATGCCATAGGATACTCATGAGCGACGACGAGATACAGGGAGTCAAGGACAAGGTAAAGGGAATCGTTGCGCTTGAAGCCGAGGACCTGAGCAGCGAGGAGATCGCAGAGCACAGCGAGGAGACCCTTGAGAAGAAGAAGGGCAAGGCAATACTGAAGAGGATAAGGAGCATAAGGAAGTGCCCTCACTGCGGAGTTGCCCAGATAAAGATAAAGTTCTCATCGCCTACATACTTCTATGTCGGGGACAGGAAACTCAAGCCTGACGACATACGCGATGCGCTTGCGGGAATAAACGGCGATGACCTCGAGCTGCTTGGAATAGACCCGGACACAAGCAGGCCGGAGTGGCTCATACTCACTTTGCTGCTCGTGCCTCCTGTCAACGTGCGGCCTTCAATCACTCTGGAAAGCGGAGAGAGGAGCGAAGACGACCTCACGCACAAGCTCGTAGACATAATGAGGATCAACCAGAGATTGGCGCAGAACATAAACGCTGGCGCTCCTCAGATAATCATAGACGACCTCTGGGAGCTTCTCCAGTACCACGTAACTGCATACTTCAACAACGAGACTTCGGGAATACCTCCTGCAAGGCACAGGAGCGGAAGAGCGCTCAAGACACTTGCGCAGAGACTCAAGGGCAAGGAAGGCAGATTCAGATACAACCTCTCCGGCAAGAGAGTCAACTACAGCGCAAGAACCGTCATAAGCGTAGATCCTTACATCGACCTCGACGAAGTGGGAGTCCCATTCGAGATCGCGTCGAAGCTCACCGTTCCATTCTACGTCACCGCATGGAACATAGGAAAGGCCCGCGAGCTGCTTGGAAGCACCGCCTATCCTATGATACTCAATCTCATCAGCGTTGACGGAAAGAGAAAGCGAGTCATAGACATAAACCGGGAGGAGCTTCTCAAGGAGATGAAGCCTGGAGACATACTCGAAAGGCAGCTCGTCGACGGGGACATAGTGCTCTTCAACAGGCAGCCTTCGCTGCACAGGATGTCAATTATGGCTCACCGCGTGCGCGTTCTGCCGGGAAAGACCTTCAGGATAAACTTCTGCGTAACGCCGCCATACAACGCAGACTTCGACGGAGACGAAATGAACCTTCACGTGCCTCAGACGCTCGAGGCTCAGGCGGAGGCCAAGTGCCTGCTTGAGGTGGAATACCAGATATTCTCGCCTAGGGACGGGGAAGCGCTGATAACGAACAACGAAGACGGAATAACGGGGATGTACTTCCTTACCAGGGATGACACGAGGCTCACGAAGGACGAGGCAAGCTACATACTTGGAATCGCAGGGATATACGGGCTTCCGAAGGCCGAGAAGGGCGGAATGTACAGGGGCAAGGACGTCTTCTCGATGCTGCTCCCAAAGGACCTCAACTTCGAGACAAAGATATCAGGGGGGATGATGCGAATAGAGAACGGCAAGCTTGTCGAGGGAGTTATTACAAAGGAGACATATGGAAGGGGAAACAACAGGCTTCTTGTGAAGATAGGCATGGACTACGGTACAAGCGAATTGAAAAGATTCCTCTTCATCTCATCAAAGCTTGCCGATGCATACGTTACATTCGTCGGCGCGACAATAGGAGTCAAGGAATACTCGACAAACGACGCGATAGAGAAGGGCAGGGCAGAGCTTCTCGAGGCCACATTCAAGCAGGTGGACCAGAAGATCAACGATTACAAGGCAGGAAAGTTTGAGCCGCTCATCGGTTATACGAGGCGTGAATCGCTTGAAAGGCTGATCATAGTGGATCTCAACATCGCAAGGGAGAAATCAGGAGATGTGCTGATAAAATATGTCGACCCGTCGAACAGCGCCATGCAGATGGCCAGGGCAGGGTCGAGAGGAAGCATATTCCAATACACGCAGATGAGCATGTTCCTTGGCCAGCAGGCCACACTCTCGGGAGGAAGGATCAAGAGAGGATACTATTCGCGAAGAGTCCTTCCGCACATACTGCCCGGGGATGTGAGGCCCGGCGCACGCGGATTCGTCGCAACTAACTATTACACTGGGCTCTCCCCTACGGACCTCTTCATGCATGCGGTCGGATCAAGAGGATCGGAGGTCTACAAGGCGCTGCTCACCGCAAGGTCGGGATACCTTTACAGGAGGCTCTCGAACGCGCTGCAGGACCTCTACATCGAAAGGGATTTCAGCGTAAGGGATACGAGCAACAACATCGTGCAGACGATATACGGAGGAGACGCGGTCGAACCGACAAGCGTCCAGTTCATAAAGATGAAGGAGAAGGAAAAGGGCAAGTGATATTATGGCAAAAACCAGCAGGCAGACAGACGATGAATTCAAGGTGCGATTCAGCGAGCCTGTGGGCATGATGGCCGCGCAGTCTGTAGGTGAACCGGGCACCCAGATGATTCTCAGGTCATTCCACTTCGCAGGAATAGAATCCGCGATAGCCACGTCAGGCCTTCCGAGGATAGTTGAGCTTGTAGACGCGAAGAAAAAGCCCGCAACTCCTCTTGCTACCATCTATCTTGACGGCAAGGCGCGAACAGACATAGAGGAGGCAGAGAAGGTGGTGAAGAAGATCACTGAGATAAAGATGAATGCGCTCGTGCGAAGGATAGTTGAGAATTTCGCGAAGGGAACGATACGGATACTGCTCAGCAAGCAGGAGCTTGAATCCGATGAAATAACCCCGAAGCAGGTTGCGGACAAGCTTGGCAAGCTGATGAAGCTTGAAACCAGCGTCGAGGGATTCGCAATCTCGATAAGCATGCATACCAAGAACCTCAAGGAGATACGCGCAACACGCGTGAAGATAATGCGCGCGGTGATAAGCGGGGTGGAAGGCGCAGGAAAGGCAGTGGTGCAGCGCGATGCGAAGAACGGCGAGTTCTACGTCATTTCGGCAGGAAGCAACATAGAAGGGATCATGCCGATAGATGGCGTTGACAAGAAGAGGATATACACGAATGACGTTTTTGCCATATACAGGCAGTTCGGCATCGAGGCGGCAAGGAACGCGCTCGCAAGGGAACTGCAGACAACTCTCGACGAGCAGAAGATCTCCGTGGACATAAGGCATTTGCTTCTCATTGCTGACGCAATGACTGCAAGCGGGGCGATCAAGGGCGTTGGAAGGCACGGACTTAGCGGGGAGAAGCATTCGGTGTTTGCAAGGGCGGCCTACGAGGAAACGGTAAAGCACCTGATCAATGCGGCTGCATTCGGAGAGATAGACCCTATGCGCGGAGTTACCGAGAATATACTTGTCGGAAAGCAGATTCCTGTGGGGACAGGTTCAGTGAAGCTTGCTATAAAGAAGGAGGACATGGCCAAGATAAGCCCCAAGTCAAAAGCCTAATAAATAAGCTTGTTGATACCTTACTCATCGTTTGATTGGTTTTTGGGTGGATTTGATGACAACGCAGGAAAGGCCATTTGACTTGCTTAACAAGGCGATAGGGCAGCAGGTAATGATAAGGCTGAAGAACGGGACGGACATACGCGGCAAGGTGACATCATTCGATGCGCACATGAACATAGTCCTTGACTCGGCAGAGGAAGTGGATGACGGCACCCTGAAGTCGAAGCTCGGAACGATTCTCCTCAGAGGAGGAAACATACTCTTCATATCTCCGGCGTGATCCAGTGAGACTGAGCATGGCCCAGTACAGGAAGGCCAGGCTCTGGAGCGTCGTCTGGATCGCCTCAGGGCTCATTTTCATCGCCATAGGCGCAATCGCTGGGCAGCATACGGTCTGCTCCTGCCCCAGCCAACCCGTAGGCGCCGTGTCAACGTGCAGGTGCACCAGTCAGGCTGCGGCCTTCGGCATCGAGTCTGGCTTGGGCCTGCTTATGATAGGCGTCGCAATACGCATGGCCGCAGGCCTGACGAGGACGCTGCGGTAAATCTCATCGCAGCTGAAGCGAGCTAGAAGGTCTTTTAAGCTTTTTGCGAGATAAACGATTAACATGGACAGTAGGGTTGCGCTGCGCTTTATAATATTCATTAGCATAGCTGCGATAGCGCTCTCTGGGGTGCAGTTGGTCTCTGCGCAGAGCACATGCTCCGGAGCGGGAACCACCTGCAATGTTGACGCTGTCATCAATCCTTACCAGGCAGGCTACTACTACTTCCTCGGAATAACGATCAGCGGCACTACCTACTACACGCAGATGCAGGATTATCCGAACCAGGATTCGTATGCGATAGTCTCGTATGTCCCGTATGGGTCCACAATAACGGAGCTTGGCGAGGCATCATCAGCCAGCACCTCATGCTGCCAGAGCCATGGAACCGGAGGCGCATCATTCATCGAATGGGATGTAGTCGGCGGGGGAAGCCAGGTATTGTATTCTGGCAGTGGCGGCTCTGCTGGAGTAAGCATTCCAGTTACCCAGGCCATATTCATATATGCAAATTATACCACGCCGGTGCCTCCGCCTGTTAGCTCCACGACCACGGTCGCATTCTCAACCACCACGGTGCAGTCTTTCTCGACGACGACAGCGCAGTCGTCTTGTTATCAGGTTCTCGTTTACTCTAATCCAAGTACAGGCGCGGAAGGGAGCGGCGGCTACAGTCCGGGTACCTCTTCAGGCTGCCAGCAGGGATACCTCAGTCCGGGCACACAGGTAACGATCTATGCGACTCCGGCCTCAGGATACTCTTTCACAGGATGGTCAGGGACTGTATATAACGGCGCTTCGAATCCATATACGTTCACCATGCCTGCAAGCCAGGTCACCGAGACTGCATCGTTCGGGGCTGGGGCCACTACGGCTGCATCCACAACTTCAACTGCGGCGAGCACGACCACAGTTCAGGTCTCGACAACCACGACCCAGTCCTCCACTACTACAGTCAACGGATTATTTTCGAGCACAACAACGGTGAATAGCCTGTCCAGCACCACGACCGTCAACAGCCTTTCGAGCACGACCACCGTAGCGGGCAATGTGCCGCTTTCATCGACCACAGCGTTCTCGACCACCACTGTCTCTTCTGGTGGGGGTGGGGGTGGCGGACCGCCAGGCAGCGGAGGCGGGCAGCCCGGAACACCTCCCGGCGGCGGTGGGGGTGGCGGAGGCGGGGGTGGCGGAGGTGGCGGAAGCAGCAAGCCCGTCATAACCAAGATATCGAATGGCTACTCCGTGAGCGACGTTGCAAGGCTGAACAACTTTGAAGTGCACCTGTGCAACGGCACGATAAACGTCACTGACAATTACATCAATCCCAATTCAACGGGAGTTACCATAAATGGAGGCGAGTACCTCCTCTACCCCAATTACACCGCAAGCATCTACGTCTACAACAATACGGACCCGGTGCACTGGAGCACGTGCTATGTAAACCTTGCAGCGGTCTCGTATCTCCCGATACTCCATACGGTCACGATAAACATAACTGAGGCGGTGCCGTACCGCCCTCTCAGCGTCTCGCTCTTCCCGACAGTGGGGATAAGGCCCAATGGAGAGCCGATAACCATCAATGCGACGGTGAGCGGAGGCAGAGGGCCATATACTTACAACTGGCTCGTTGAGCAGCCGTTCTCATATGCCTATGTCCCGGTAGCAGGCGCATCAGGAAGCAACTATGTCTTCAACTCCAGCACAACAGGGAAGTACTCATTCGAGCTGACTGTTACTGACTCGGAAGGAAACAGCACGCTCTCGGCACCGATAGTTGTCTTCTCGGAAGGTTCCAACGTGACCAATCCCATTTACAATGTCGCATCACTGAACCAGTCTGTCGATTCCGTTTCAGGAGTCAGCGGCTACCTAAACATTACCTCGGCAGACACGAGGATACAGATTCCCCCGGAATCGCTGATCAGTCCTGCCATAATCTATGTCAACTCGACAAAGGCGGAGCAGTCCACGGTGCCTTCGGGCACAAATATCCAGACGGCTTTCTCGCTCAACGAGGCATTCCCCGCAGGTCAGTCGGTGAACGTGAGCACTGGCTACAACTGCGGCGTGCAGAGCTCGGACATCGCGCCTTACATTTACAAGAACGGGCAGTGGGACCAGGTATTCGGCTACACCGCAAATCCGGTAACATGCCAAGTTTCATATGCCGTGCCTGGCCAGAGCATAGTCGGAGTCTTCGTATCCAACTCGACGCTCCCGTCAGTGGTGATAACGGCCAATCCTCTCTCGAGCGGCAATGGCACCGCGGCGAACCAGACATCGAGCGGTTCGGGATTCGGTTCTGGACGGCTTCTCTATGTTATAATCGCAGTGCTGCTGCTCATAATAATAATAGGAGCGATACTGCTTAGGCAGAGGAGGAGGAAGGAATTGCAGCAGAGCTCCTATTGATGCCTAAGCAAAGGCAAACGTTAATATTGCAGGAACTGCATAATTAGTACAGTGAGAGGATGAGTGTTGCTACAAAGGCTCCAATCCATCAGACAGGCGCAGCTGCGGCACTAACGCCGCTCCTGAGGCCTGCGGCAGGCATAGCTTCTGTGGCCGCGGTTGGGATAATAAGCTTGGCGGCGCTAGGACTTATGCTCAAGTCGCTTGTCAGAGACATCAAGAAGTAAGGGGTACTCTGCTTTTATCGTATTTCCCCCCGGGAGCTAGCAAAAGTTTATATGCTCAGAGAGCCGAATGCTATCTGCTAATTCTGGGCTCTTAGCGCAACGGTAGCGCGCCTGCATGGCATGCAGGAGGTTGCGGGTTCAAATCCCGCAGAGTCCATTTATTTATCGGCTGCAATAAGCGATCGCATGGGAAAGAAGTTTGCCATAGGGCTCTTTATAGGGAGGTTCCAGCCCTTTCACAAGGGCCACCTCTTTGCGCTCAGATACGCGGAGTCGAGATGCAAAAGGCTTATCATAGGAATTGGAAGCTCCAATCAGTCGGGGACGGAGAGGGATCCGATTAGCGCCGCAGGGCGCATACGCATAATAAAGGCAGCCCTTGGACCACAGGAGATTGATCGCAGGAAGATCTCATTCATGCGAATAATGCAAATACCTGATTTTAATGACAACGATGTGTGGTTCAGGTACATAATGAGCAGGGAACCAGATATCGAAGTAGTCTTCAGCCGGCACTGGCTCGTGAAGAAGATCTTCAGGGAGCACGGTATCAAGGTCATCATGCCAGAGTGGCATAAGAGAGGCACTTTTGCGGCTGTCAGGATCAGGAAAATGGTAAGGGACGGGAGAAGATGGGAACAGAGGGTACCTGAAGGTGCGGTAAGGGAGATAGAGAAGCATACGTGGATAGAAGGATTCACATGAAAGTGTTTACCGGAGCCGTTACATTGCCCGTGTAAGGACCGCTGCCCACTGTTATGAGGAATGGGGTTACCTCTCCTCCGCAAGGCCCGTCTATTACACTCCAGTAAGTGCCGCTTGCCGTGGAGTTCGTAATGACAGTAAGCTTGACCTGTGTCGTAGCGTTCTGTGTAACGTTGTAGAATAGGGGTGTTATTGTCGTGCTTATTCCTGAATGGCTCTCGTTCATTGCGTTGCCTCCCTCTATCGTAAGCCTGACATAGTGCTGCTTGTTCCTATTTATGGTTGAGTTTCCGTTCAGCACATTGGAGAATGATTCCGTAGCGTTGAGAGCGCCTGTTGATCCCGGGCTCATGACGTAATCGGCAATCCTGCCATAACTCGAGTTGAGGTAGTAGAGCTTGAAGCCACTGTAACTGGTGACCCTTCCGTTCAGCGCATAATCAATCATGGGGCAGGCGAAAGACTGCGTGCCGACAGGACCTCCCGCAGATGTGCTCGCCGTTGCTGCGTTGGCGCCTATGTTAGCTGCAGACGCTGTTGTCTGTTGCGCTGATTGGCCTCTGAATAATATCTGCGCGTAGAAAAGCGCTGCTATGACAACAATCACTCCAATTCCTCCTATCACATACTTTGCCATCGACATACTGGCAGCCTCCTTCGCCTTGTAGTATTTCAATTTCTTAAAATGCTCGTTGTCTATCTTCTCAGCTGCCCCCATTTCCTGCAGCTCTTCCATATGCTGGCTTATCGTGGCTGTTGAAAGGCCGAGTTCCCTGCTGAGCTCGCTTATGGTCATCTCTTTTTTCTTGAGAAGCGCCATTATCCTCTTTTTCGTTTCCAGCGTTTTGCTCATTCAACCCATTACCATTCTCAGGACAGATATAAATGGGTTGCCTGAAGCATAGGTTTTTTGTAGGTTTTGATGTCTGAATTGAGGTTTGGAGTGCTTAGCGGCTACCACTTAGGCTTTGGGAACATGGTTGTATCTCCACTGGACAAGTCGCGATAGAGTATTGGGTCTGTTTGCATCGTGGTCTTTGCTGGTATTTATCATATTTATGGATACCTGACCGGCGACAAGGAGACGGAAACCGAAGCTTTTGATAATGCTTATAAAGGATTCAGGCCCCTTTGACTTAGCTGAGTGAGTGGAAGAGGCATAGTCGCAGCGCTGCCCGGCGTCGTTAATTTCTTGGCCCTTGGACTTTGTGGAAATCCTTTACCTCACATGTAACTGGTGGATTACGCGGTATTCTGTTGCGCTCTGAGACTTCCGTATTTCTGAACACATAAGCTCTACAACCCTAATAGGTTCTTAGCATTTCTACGAAGCCGGGTCTTGGACAAAATAACAGCAATGAACGCTAGACCTGCCATTCTGCGCCACTTTTATATACCATGAAAAGCGTAATAGTAGTGTGATATTATGACGACCGTAACAAGGCAGGATAGGACTGACATACAGAGAAGGTTATCAGGTGGCGCTTCGAGGAATGTTGCGCAGAACACCGTCTCTGATGCGGAGCGGGAGGCGAATTTTAGATCGATGCGCAGAGTCTTGCGCGGAGTGCGGACAGCGGCAGGCACAGTCACAGTTGCTGTTTTGGGAGTGATAGCAGGGGCAAACCCGCATGGAGGCACTTTTAGGGATCTTGCCGTTGCCGCCGCTGCGGGGATTGTTGTAGGCGGAGTGGCAGGCGTTGCAGTCGGGGACTTGAACAGGGACATAAGGAATATTAGCAGGCTTAGAAGGCAGTAATCGTATCATCGATACCTGCAACCGTTGGTAAACGCAACGGTTTAAAAAGCCTTACTTCCCATGTTAATAGGTTGGATGAACAGGCTGGGAACCTTCAGCGTGCTTATTGCACTCTTGACCTCGTTATTCGCTACCAGCGTCGTTGCCGCAAACGGCTATGGCACTTCCTCTATAACTCTTAACCAGAGTACCGTGCACGTCGCCTTGGGAGGCGCAGCATCTGTTGCTTATTCGGTTAAACTCGCAAGCGGCAATACCTGGGGTACCAATTTTGTGGTAAACAACCAGGCGCAGCTTCAGCAGCAGGGAATAAAGGTAAGCCCGAGCGCTACAAGCGGCGAACCTCCTTTCAACGGAACCATTTCAATACAGCTTTCACAGTATGCTACTGCTGGCACATACACTGCAACGCTCAGCGCTACAGGTGACGACCCTACCGCAGTAAACACCGTATTGACCATAATAGTCGGCTCTGGGGGATCTCCTGCAAATACCACTACGGTAAGCAGCAGCAATTCAGGCGGTTATATTAATACGGGTTCATCCGGTTACAGCCTGTCAGGCATCTGGCCTTACGCAGTTGCAATAATAGTGATATTGATTGGTGGTATATTGGCATCAACACAAAAGAAGGCTCCATCCTCGAGACTCATAATACTCGGAGTGGTGCTGATACTGATCGGGATAGTGGTTTGGCTTTACGGGGACTACAGCGGCGGCAACTTCGCGTACATATGGACCGGAGTTATCGCGATATTGATAGGCACTGTGGTATGGCTGATGGGAGACCATCAGGGCCACCTAATCTGATCAGGTTATCTCAGAGAGCCATCTTAGAATTGACTTAGTTACCACGCTGTCGTAATCCTTGAAAGAATGGCGCGCTCCGGCTATTATCAGCGACGAGTATTTCGCAGACTTGGTCTTTTGCCGCAGTATGCTCACGTAATCCAGTACAGGCTTTATAGCTCCCTCGTCCTTTGTGCCGAAGACGACCAGCATTGGAGTTTTTACATCTGCGAATTCGCGTAGATCCCCATCGTAATTGAAAAGACGCGCCTCTGTTCTTTTCAAGTCCGCGATTGAAAGGAATCTGGCTGGCGCAAATGGAAATTCCCTTGTACATTCATATCCGTGGCTCGATTTGACAAGTCTCTTTGCCTTGCTTACAAGCGCCTTCCATTTTCTGCCCAGCTCCCTCCTGTTAAGATTGTAATCGTCGTCAGGCGCGAGGTGTATGAGCGCCTTGACATCGCTATTCTTCCTTTTGTATTGGTAGTAGAGGATCTTCTGGCACCCTGTGCTGTGGCCTGCGAGGTAGAAGTGCCTGTAGCCCTTTTTCCTGAGAAATGCCAATGCGCCGCCGATATCCTTGGGACTGTCCTCAAACTTTTCGACCATGGTGCCCATCGTGATGCGCCTTCCTTTCACGCCGGAGAGTATGCTTCCCCTGCTTATGCCGTCATGGCCCCTGGTATTGATTATGAATGTGGAATACCCCGACTTTGCTGCCTTCTCTGCAATTGTTTTCGGGAGTATGCTCTGGTAGAAGTTACCGGACATGCCGTGGACATAGACTATGCACTTCCTGCTTCCCTTCTTTTCTACCAGGAAACCCTGCAATGCCAGCTTGTCCTCTGCGAGGAAGGTTACGAGCTTTCCTTCAATCATATGAGGCAATCCCTTAACCATCAAATCATTTCCCCGTTCCCTTTATCTCAAATGTAGTAAGGATATGCTCCCTCAGGTCATAAATTCGTATAAGATGGTTATTCGTGTCGGCAATGTAGAGCTTGCCGTCGTTTATCTTCACGTCGTTAGGTTCGTACAGCCCGAGAACATCGCACTTCGGATCGTCATACTTGCACATGCCATAGTGATCCCTCCCCCCGACGAGTATCTGCACGCTCCGACTTTTCAGGTCCAATGTCCTTATCATATTGTTGTATGTGTCTGCAACATAGACTGTCGAGTCGTCTGCGCATATTCCCAGTGGATGCTGGAACTGCGCGTCCTTGAACTTGCCGTCCCTGTAGCCGTAGTCGAAGAGGCCGGTGCCGACGAGCGTCTCAACTTTCTGTGTATTGAGTTCTATCCTTCTCACTGCAGACGCTTCGCTGTCTGCGAAATAGAGGAAATCTCCCATCAGCCAAAGGCCGCTGGGCTGCGCGAGCAGCGAGCCCATTCCCTTGCCGTCCTCTATGCCCTCGAATCCGCTTCCCGCAAATGGCCTTATCTCCTTCTTATTGACGTCGTATTTCCATATCTGGTGTGTCCCCGCCATAGCGACGTAGAGTATTCCATCCCTATACGCGAGATCCCATGGCGAGCTCAATGCCATCTTCAACGCATTCCCGCCGAGCGCAAGCCACTGCGACTCTGATCCTGTTCCGGCTATCGTTGCCACTGTCTTTTTCTCTAGGTCTGCCTGCCTTATCGCATGATTCTCCGTGTCTGCTATGTAAACCGTACTGGAATCGGACCAGCAGACGCCCTGCGGCCTGAAGAACGATGCCTTTGCGAAACTTCCGTCTTCAAAACCTTTCGATCCTCCTATTATCTCTTTTATTTCCCTGCTCTTCGTGTCGATTATCAGAATGCGGTTGTTGTTGGAGTCGCTTATGGCGAGTTCCTTCCCCTCAGGTGAGAATGAGATCTTGCCAGGATAGGAGAGCGTCGACGCATGCTTCTCCCTTTTTATCAGCTCGAACTTGAACTTGGGTTTGAGTGTTTTCTCTGTCCCGTGATTTTCCAGCATTTTATCTACTGTTTCGCCTATGCTCTTTACCTGCCCTTCCCCGGACTGCCTGTAGATTATGTTTCCTTCAGGATCCACTATGACGACGGTCGGCCATCCTTGCGAGCCATACGCCTTCCATATCTTCATGTCCGTGTCTATGATTACCGGATGCTCTATGCCATATCTCTCTATGGCGCTCTCTATGTTTTTCCCGCTCTGCTCGTTTGCGAACTTCGCCGAGTGCACGCCGATGATGACTACGGGCTTGTCCTTGTACCTGCTCTCTATCAGCTCGAGTTCTCGTAGCACGTGCATGCAGTTTATGCAGCAGTAGGTCCAGAAATCCAGTATGACGATGTTGCCCTTCAACTGCTCCATCGTGATCGGCTCCTTGCAGTTAGGCCAGACCGAACCAGCAGGAAATTCCTTCGCACTGAAGATCTTGAGCGGCTTGAGGTAATCGATTATGCTGTCGGCCATTTTTCTCAAATCTACTTGCATTGGTTTGGTATTTATATAGGATTTGTCAGCTTTTTTACAGGAGTAGAACGCTCTTTTCAGGGAACTATCTTTCAAGGCTTGTCCACTATCAATCAAGTATATACTGAAACTTTCAATCTTTTATTGAAAATATACAAACATTTATATATCTAATGCCTATTATAGTATTGAGTTCTATGACATCCGAGGAAAAAATGGTCATACGCCAGGTCGGCAAACCCTCGAAAGAGGATGTTGATACGCTTGTCGCGTGGTTCCTGCAGGCATTCGACCTTGCAGACTCGAAGAAGAGCGTCGAACCGGTGATGCTCAAGGAGATAATGAACAGCAGCGCTAACGGCAGCGGTGTTACGAGCAAGGAATTGAACAGCCGGCTCGAGACCCCGAGAACTACGGTGATATACCACCTGAACAGGTTCATCTACTCAGGTCTTGTGGTAAGAAAAGGAAGGAGGTATTATCTCAGGGCCATGAGCATGGAGAGCACTTTGGAGGAGATGCAGGCCGACATGACGCGCGAATTCCAGCGCATGATGTCAATGGCGGAGAAACTGGACGAGATGTTTGAGGAAGACATGCATGGCAGAAGAAAAGAAAGACGAAAAGGATGAAGGAAAAGCTCCAGAAGCGGAAGAAGCAGGGGAGAAGCCCGAAGAGAATGATGAAGCGGCTGAGGAAACAGTAGATGACGTTAAGGAGAGGCTCGTACGACTCGCTGCGGATTTTGACAATTACAAGAAGAGGGTTGCAAAGGAGATCGCGGACTCGAAGACCATAGGAAAAGCGGAGGCAATAACAAAGATATTGCCGAATGTCGATGAACTGGAGCTTGCAATCGCAGCCTTGGGAAAGGACGGTGACAAGGGAATAACGCTCGTATACACTAACTTCATGAACACGCTCAAGGCTCTCGGCTTGAAGGAGATTGATTCGAAGGGAGCGTTTGACCCATACAAGCACGAGATAATGCTTGCACAGGCAAGCGATGAGAAGGAAGGTACAATATTGCAAGTAGTAAGGAAAGGATACATGCTTAACGGAATAATGCTTAGACCTGCATCGGTAATTGTCTCAAAAGGCAAGGCTGATGCGGCGGATGAGAAGAAAGAAAATGAAGAGGAAAAGAAATAGGTGAGAACATGGCAAAAATTATAGGAATAGATCTCGGGACCAGTAACTCTGCTGCAGCAGTACTTGAAGGAGGAAGACCTGTGCTCGTTCCGAGCGCAGAGGGGACATCGCTCTACGGGAAGTCCTTCCCGAGCTATGTCGCTTTCACGAAGGACGGCCAGCGGCTTGTAGGAGAGCCTGCGAAGAGGCAGGCGGTAGCGAACCCGGAAGGGACTGTCAACGCTTTCAAGAGGAAGATGGGCACCGACTACAAGTACAAGATCTACGGCAAGGAGTACACACCGCAGGAGCTCTCGGCAATGCTTCTCCAGAAGATAAAGAAGGATGCGGAGGCATTCCTCGGAGAGGAGGTAAAGAAGGTGGTGATAACAGTACCGGCTTACTTCAACGACAACCAGAGGCAGGCAACCAAAGATGCAGGTGAAATAGCGGGACTCGAAGTCGTGAGGCTCGTAAACGAGCCTACGGCGGCATCGCTCGCCTACGGAATGGACAAGGCGGGCAAGGACATGAAGATACTTGTCTACGATTTCGGAGGAGGAACCCTTGACGTAACCATAATGGAATTCGGCAACGGAGTCTTCGAGGTCAAGTCCACGAACGGGGACACGCAGCTCGGAGGCACGGACATGGACAACGCGATAGTCACCTTCCTCCTAAGCGAGATAAAGAAGCAGACAGGCACTGACGTGTCGAATGACAAGCAGGCAGTGCAGAGGATCAGGGAGGCAGGAGAGAGGGCAAAGATAGAATTGTCCACTACACTGACCAGCGAGATAAACCTCCCTTTCCTTACTATGGGGCCTGGAAACGCGCCTGTCCACTTCACTTACTCATTCACGAGGGCGAAGCTCGAGGATATCGTGCAGCCGCTTGTGGAGAGGACCACGAAGCCTGTGATACAGGCTCTAAAGGACGCAAAGCTTGAGCCCAAGGACATCGACAAGGTAATCCTTGTGGGAGGACCCACGCGAATGCCGATAGTGCAAAGATATGTCGAGCAGTTCCTTGGGAAGAAGATTGAGAGGGGAGTTGACCCGATGGAGGCAGTGGCGTTCGGAGCTGCGATACAGGCAGGAGTGCTCACTGGTGAAGTCAAGGATATAGTGCTGCTTGACGTCACGCCGCTCTCTCTTGGCCTTGAGACCCTCGGGGGAGTCATGACCAAGATAATCGACAAGAATACTACCATACCAGCGAAGAAGACCCAGGTCTTCAGCACAGCGGAGGACAACCAGCCCGCTGTCGACATAAACATACTGCAGGGAGAACGTTCCCTTGCAAAGGACAATGTGCCTTTGGGAAGGTTCCAGCTGCAGGGAATACCGCCTGCGCCGAGAGGAATGCCGCAGGTAGAGGTGACATTCGACATAGACGCGAACGGCATACTCCATGTCAGCGCGAAGGATAAGGCGACGGGCAAGGAGCAGAGCATGCAGGTAGTGGCCCCAAACAAGATGAACAGGTCCGACATAGAGAAGATGGTCAAGGCCGCAGAGGAATTTGCCGAAGCCGATAAAAAGGAACTCGACCGCGTCCAGACGAGGAACGATGCCGAGTCGCTGATCTACTCAGCGGAGCACACCATGAAGCAGTTCAAGGACAAGGTTCCGAAGGAGATTGCCGAGAAGGTCGAAAAGGCCAGGGCATCGCTGCAGGAAGCGGTTGAGAAGGAAGACTACGACGCAATGAAGGTGAAGATGGACGAGCTCAGGGAAGTGCTCCAGGAGATAGGCAAGAGCATGTATGGGCAGGGAGAGCAATCAGGACAGGCAGGTCCAGGAGGACCTGGACCTGACCAGGGTTCTGGAAATCCTGGAGGCGCACCTCCTGGCGGAGACGACAAGACAGTTGATGCAGACTTCAAGGTAGGGAAGTGATATAGTGACTTATCAGAGCAAGGTAAAAGTGCGTACTTATAGCGCTCCTTCAGCACCTCTAGTTTTAGTAAGGAAAAAGGCAAACATAAATAGAAAATATACACTGGATACGCATTTCTTTCACCAGATAAACACAGAAAGTAAGGCATACTGGCTAGGTTTTGTTGTGGCAGATGGGTATTTATGTCGAGCAGGCATGAGTGGATCTAGTTTGAGAATCAAACTAAATAGCAAAGATGCCAATCACTTAGAAAAATTTAAATTAGCGTTAAATTCTAATCAGCCTATTTATTATAGCGAGCCTTATGACAAGAGAACAGGTAAGACTTATAAAAGCGCTATGCTTGAAATAAATTCTTGTGAACTTTTCGATGATTTAGTAGGGTTAAATCCTAAAAGCATAGATGTAGTAAGTCATGTCCCAAAGGCTTTAATACACCATTTTATTAGGGGGTTATTTGATGGTGATGGGTCTTTATACATACAAAATAAGAAATATAATAAGTTTGGCCTAACTTATACAGATTCGGATAGGAACTTAATATACTACGTTTTTGATACATTCAAACGGATATCAAAGAGTAGATCTAGTTGCATATGGTCAGTAAAAGGTAAATTTTACGAGTTTATACTTACAGGCAACCTACAATTGCTATCTATCTTGAATTGGTTGTATAAGGACTCTACCATCTCTCTTGATAGGAAAATGGCTCTTTATCTTAAATTGAAGGGTAGATACGAGGTAAGAATGCAATGACTGAAAACTATTATGATTTACTGGGTGTATCTAAAGATGCATCTCAGGAGGAGATTAAAAAGGCATATAGAAAGCTGGCACTTGAACTACATCCTGATCGTAACAAAGACCCACAGGCTGTAAATCGCTTTAAAGAAATTAACGAAGCTTATGCCGTGTTGGGAGACTCCGAGAAGAAGGCGCAATACGACTCATACGGACCTGCAGGATTCGGACAGAGGTACAACGAGGAGGAGATCTTCAGGAACTTCAACTTCGAGCAGGTCTTCAGGGACATGGGCATAAACATAGGGGGAATGGGCACCGAGGATATTTTCAGCAGCTTCTTCGGCCAGGGAGCCAGGCATCCTAACCTGGGGCAGGGCATACTCTATAGGATGGATTTGACGCTTGAGCAGATTGCCAAGGGAACGCAGCAGGAAATTTCAGTTAGACACGTCAGGAGATGCGATCGCTGCGATGGAAGCGGTGCAGAGCCAGGGTCAAAAGTCATAAAGTGTCCTGAGTGCAGCGGCAAGGGCCAGGTAATCACAACAACCAACACATTTTTCGGAAGGATGCAGACTGTTACCACATGCGGAAGATGCGGAGGCAAAGGCAAGAGCTATGAGAAGAAGTGCAGGACTTGCAACGGGAAGGGAGGAGCTGTAGCCAATGAGAATATCAACGTGACTATTCCCGCAGGCGTATCCGAGGGGACAAGGCTGCGGCTTGAGGGCATGGGAGACTACGGGCCAGGAGGGAACGGCGACCTCTACGTCGAGATACACGAGCTGAGGCACAACACATTCGCAAGGCAGGGGGACGACATACACGCGACGGTCAAGGTTCCCTTCTACACCGCGATACTTGGAGGCAGGATTGTCGTTCCTACTCTTGATGGGCAGAAGGAATTGACGCTTGACCAGGGAATGCAGCAGGGCAAGCAGATAGTATTGAAAGGCTCAGGAATAAAGAGGCTCAGGGGAAGCGGCGCCGGAGACGAGATCATAACAGTTGACATAGAAATGCCGAAATCGCTCTCATCGCAGCAGCGTGAACTGATAGAGAAGTTCAAGAGCTCCGAAGAAGGAGTGGGAAAGAAGAAGTTCGGGTTTATCTGATGCTACTCTGTAAGCATGCTTTTCAGTATCGCCATGCGCACAGGCACTCCGTTCGCAGCCTGCTTGAAGTATACCGCATTCTTCATCTTGTCTATCTCCTTCGATATTTCAGTGAGTCTTGGCAGCGGGCTCATTATGATTATGTCAGAATCAGCCTTTGAGAGAAACTCCCTGTTGATTCTGTAGTAATCGGCAAACTTTTGGTACTCGCCCAGATTGGGGAAGCGCTCTTTCTGTACTCTTGGAATGTAGACGACGTCTGCGTCAAGTGCGCTCTCAAGCGAATCAGACTTGTTTATCTCTATGCCGTATTTCCTGCTGAGATCGTTTACCATTGCCGTTTCCATCTGGAGCGATTTCGGCGCTATCAGCGTAAGGTCATTTCCGAACAATGCAAGACCGTATGCAAGCGAATGTGATGACCTTGCGTATTTCAGGTCTCCCACCAATGCCACTTTGAGTCCTTCAAGCTTCTTTTTCTCCGATTTGATGGTGAAAAGGTCCATGAGCGCCTGCGTGGGATGCTGACCGGCCCCGTCGCCCGCGTTTATCACAGGTATGTCTGCAAATCCTGCCGCAGTCTTTGCTGCGCCTTGGTCGGGATGCCTTAGTACTATTATGTCTGCATAGGCGGAAACGACTTTTATTGTGTCCTCGAGACTCTCACCTTTCATCATGGATGAGGTGTTAGCATCGGCGATTCCGAGCACTCCGCCGCCGAGCCTCTGCATAGCGCTCTCGAAGCTCAGCCTTGTCCTTGTGCTCGGTTCAAAGAATAGGGTGGCCATTATCATGCCGCCGAGCGTGTCTAACCTCTTCCGCTTCTTGAGAGCATCGAGCATGAAGCCGGCTTCCTTGAGCAGGAAGAGTATCTGCCCTTTCGTTAGCTGGTTGATGGAAAGCAGGTCCTTTTGGAAAAGGCCCATGGATTGAGAAGAAGAAACCATGAATATCTTATCTAATACGAAGCAGTAATTATAAAACTGTTGCGTGAGGCATGGAATTGAT
>CAYQOG010000012.1:0-24510 GCA_964419095.1 Microcaldota archaeon | reverse complement strand
TATAGTTGATGATGCGGTATATTCCCGGACCGTTGCCTATGACACTGCTGTTTGCGATTATAGGATACAGATGGTAGTTGTTTATCGCATTCCTGCATGTGGTGTTCTGGTAAGGAGGTACTTGGCACCAGTAGTTTATGTCAACGACATAGCATGAGTAGTGCGAGGCGAAGGCCGTGAAGTTAGCATCGTTGCTTCCGAGGAAGCCGATCTGCGCTGAGCTCCTGTTCAGGCCCACCCAGACGTCAGGAGTGAATGAGAATACAAGGCAGCTCGTAGGGACATCCTGGTAATTCTTGTATATGAAGCCCACGTTGCTCAGGAGCAGGTGCTGCTGCGGCATGTTCTGGGGTTTTATTGCAGTCAACGGCAGGAGCATGATGAAAGGGTAGACTGCAAAGACCACCAGGAAAGTGGCGTATATCGCATAGCTCTTTATGGATTGCCATCTCCTTGGAACCGCTCTCGTCATATTGTTTGCCGCCTTTGAAAGTTCGGCTACTCCAAACCCTGCAAGTATCGCAAGTGGAGGCAGTACCTCGAGCATGAAGCGCACGTCTACGCCGAATTCCACAGAGCCTGCATAGAAGAAGGCGTAGAATGTGAAATAGGCGAGGAACCATAGCCCTAGCAATGAGAGTATCATGAAGCGCTCCTTATCCCTTGAGACCGCTGCAAGGAGCATGACGCCAAGGCCTGCTGCAAGAGTGATCTCCAAGGGGAATGCTATGGGGTAAAGCGGAACCTGGTTCAGTTGGCCCAGGAAGTACTGCATGTTTGGAAAGAGGTTTGTCTGCAGGCTTGATAGGGAGAATATAGAACTCCCGGAAGTCTGGCCGTAATCGCCGGTCTTGGCCTGGGAGACTATGTAGAGGGCCTGCGGGGCAAGCAGAACCAGGAGAAGAACTGCAAGGATGAAGAACTTGAGCGATCCCTTTCTTTTGTAGAATAGTTCGATGCCGTTGTGTAGATTGGCGGTGAGCCTTTTCTCGCCGCTCAGGAAATAAAGGATTATGAGAATGGGCACCAGTATGAATGCCTCTATCCTCGTGTATGCGACAAGCGCAAGCGAGAAGACGGTCATGGAGAAGGTCCATAGGCTTCTTTTCCTGAGGAAGAGGACGAAAAAGAAAAAGGTGAATATTGTAAGCATCATGAACGGCAGGTCGATGACGGCCTGCGTCCTTGACCATATGAAGAGCTGCGGATTCAGTGCCATGAATGCGGCTGCGACAATCGGGATGTCATTCCTCTTGAAGAGAGCCGTAGATAGCAGGAAGACGCCGACTATCGAGAGAAGCCCTACAAGCAGCTGAAGTGCAAATGCGGTTCCTATGCTGACTCCGAAAAGCGCAAACGCCATTGCGATGAAGACAGACCATCCCACAGGGTCATGGTATATCTCGCTGAACGGGCAGCTCTGCACATACGCTGAGCCGTACTGGCACCATACCGCATTGCCGTTGTGGAGTATGTTGAGCGCTATGCCCTGGTAGATGTTCTCGTCGAAATAGAGCTGCTCCACAGGGCTTACGAAGAATACGGAGAAAAGCAGGAAGAAGACCAGTATCAGCGTCAATGCGTTGACGGAGTTGTTGCTTATGTAGGGCTTTATTGCGCTGCCTATCTCCTTCCTCCCGAATATTATTGAGGCCATTAGTGCAAGGAACGACGCGGCTACTATTGCAGTGACTACATATCCAAACAGGACCAATCATACACCCTTGTTCTCAATCAGGTAATTTCCAACGAACATGCGCTTAGTGTTTGTCTTTCTCATAGTGTATAGCGCATCCTCGGGGCTCGCGACTATGGGCTGGCCATGGATGTTGAAGCTGGTATTGAGCGCCACGCCGTAACCGGAATGCTTCTTCACAGCTTCAAGCAGCTTCCTGTACTCGGGATTCTCGTTTCCAACCGTCTGCGGCCTTGCTGTCATGTCTATATGCATCACGGATGCCATCTGCTCCCTTGCGCCTTCCTTCACGTCGTAGGCCATTGTCATGAACCTGCTGCCTCCCTGCTTGTCAAAGTAGAGCAGCTTCTTTGCGTCTTCCTGAAGCATCGATGGGGCGAACGGCTGGTACCATTCCCTCTGTTTCACCTGAATGTTCAGCCTGTCCTTTACCTTATCAGAATCGGCCCTTGCGACTATGCTCCTGTTGCCGAGGGCCCTAGGCCCGAATTCCATCCTGCCCTGGAACCAGAAGACGTACTCTTCTTTCTCCAGAAGCTCAGCTGCATGCTTCCCAGTATCCGTTACCTCCTGGTATTTGAGGCCTTTCTCTCCCTTGAGAAGATTCTTTATATAATCGCCGTCATACGAATCGCCGAGGTAGGCGTTCTCGAATTTGTACGATGATGTGCCGTTGATCATGTAGTTCGCATACATCGCAGAGCCCAGCGCTATTCCCCCGTCGCCCATGTGCGGGAAGATGTACCACTCCTTGAGCGCATTGAGCTTCCTTATCATCATGTTCGCCTTTACGTTCGACATGATTCCCCCTGCCATTGCGACTGAGCTTATGCCGTAATCGCCTATGGCGTTCCTGAAGAAGCTTGTAAGGGTGTTCTCCAGCAGCTGCTGGGCCATGTATGCGAATTGCTCGCGTGGCATCGCCCATGCGAGCCTTTTCAGCATGCGGTATTGGGTGGTCGGTCCATATTTTGCAATGATCTCCGTGCCGTCCACCTTGAAGAAGTCCTTGAGCTTGTTGTCGGAGAACTTGAATGGGAATGAATAATCTGCCATGGCCATCACCTTTCCCTCGTCCTCAAGCTCCCGCATTCCCGCTATGTTGGTGACCTGCTCGAAGAATATCCCTATCGAATTCCCCACGCTTATCGCCTCCTCGCGGCGGAGCTCTCCTTTTGAGAATGTGCTTATCGATCCGCTCAGCCCGTCGCCAACTCCGTCGAGGGTGACGACAAGCGACTTGTTCATGCCGGATGTAAACGCAGCCGTGGCGGCATGTGCGGTGTGGTGGTCAATCGAATGCAATTCAAAGTCGCGGAAGCCCATCGATTTCAAAGTGTTGGAGACGATTCCCCTGCTTATCACTCCGCAAAGTGGCAGCGGCCCGATCGTAGTCATAGTATATTTAGTATCATGCATCATGTCCTCGAATGTTGGCTTTGGTATCTTTCTCCTCCTGAATTGGTAGTATGACTCCTTCTGCCAGGGGAAAATCCTTGAGAGGGTCTTGGTGAATTCGGTGGTTGGGAAAGCGACTACCTCTATGTCAGAGGGCTTGAGTCCTTCATGCTTCAATGCGGCATGTATCGAATGATAGGGGAAATTGATCTCAAGTTTCCTCTTTGTATATCTCTCCTCGTTAGACGCGAAGAGTATGTTGTCATCGTCAAGCAGTGCTGCTCCCGAATCGTGCCCGTCCCATAATCCAAGTATGTACATCAAATATCACTTGCCAGCCGTGACTATCTTTATAACATCATTATCTTTTAATTTATATTCCTTAGACAGGCGCATCTTCTTTCGCGCGTCAACGGCATAAAGCATGTTCTTTGCCAGGTCCGTGTGTATCTTCGCAGCCAGTTCAAGTACTGTTGACCCGTCAGGCAGCAGTATCGCATCAGGAAGAACGTTTCCGAAGTGATCAGTATACTTGTTCTCGTCCTCTACCGGGTATACGACTATGTTCTTGAGCAGGCCCAAGTAGGCCTTGTTGAGTATCTCCTGGACGCCTGTGCCCTTGTGCTCTCCCATGTACTTGAGCATGTAAGTCAAGGCCTTCTGCTGGTCCGGGGTTGCCTGCTTTGTCATAGTGAAAGCATTTGATCCTGGAACATATTCTATGACCCCATTCTTCGCTGCCTTCTTCAATGCTAGTTCTATGGCTCCCGAACACCCAATCACAGTTTCCTTTGGAAGCTTTGCGCTAAGCGCCGATAACTTCTCCTTGGCGCTCTTGTCCAGCTTGTTTGCCGCTATTATCATCGGCTTGTTAATGGAGAGCAGCTCGATTGCGAAATTCTTTGCCCTGGCCTTGTTCCAGTTCACACTTGACAGGGCAAGTGCGTTCTTCTGCGCGGCACTCTCGATCTGCGCCTGCGTGACCTTGAATCCGGAAAGAAGCTCCTCAAGCGCCTTTGCACCGTCCTGCCGCTTGGAGAGCGCTCCGGCATGGCTCACTATTATATCGGCGAGCCACTCCGAGAGTTCATCACGGATCATCTCGCATTCCACTGAGGGATCGCATCCGCTGCACGGCTTTCCCTCTACATCTGTCTCGCCGCTTAGGTCCACCACTTGTATAAGCGCATCAGCACTTACAAGATCGTTGAGGAACTGGTTCCCTCTTCCTTTTCCCAGATGCGCGCCAGGCACGAGTCCGGCCACGTCTACTATGTTAACGGGAATCATGCGCATTCCGTTTTTGCAGATCGAATTTCTCGGCTTGCAGGTAACCCCGAGCTCCTTGTGAACACATTCCCTTGTGACATATGCGACTCCCAGATTCGGTTTTATCGTAGTGAACGGATAATCAGCAATTTCAGCCTCGACTAGCGTGAGCGCTGAGAATATCGTGCTTTTGCCCTTGTTCGGGGCGCCTATTATACCTACGAGCATTGAGACACCAGGAAGACAGAACCCTCTCTGAAGAGCTTAGAAATAATACGCATATTATAAGGTCATGGCAAGGTATAAGAGGTTGACTATGAGGCAACCGCACAGCTAAATAATAATACGGTTAATATACTACGCGGATTCCTAGGCACTCAATGCAGGGGTGGCGGAGCTTGGTCAAACGCGACGGGTTCAGGGCCCGCTTCCTTTAGTGGATGCGAGAGTTCAAATCTCTCCCCCTGCAAATAACGTTTTAAATCCTTGTAGGCCAAATATAAACAATCGATAACGGCGCATGGATGCCCTTTTCCCATGCAGTCCTATCAGGACACCTGGTCCTCAGCTGGTTTGAATGGCAATACCGAATATATACGCAAGCAAGAACCTGAAGTTTTTCGTGGCAATACCTCTTATCCTATTGGTAATCAGCCTCATTCTGTCGCCTCGCCTGGTCCTGGATTCTTCGCTGGCAGGAGGCGCGATAATAACGATACAGTCGAATACGACGCTTTCGCAGCAGCAGATAGCAAGCGAGGTAAGCTCGGCGCTCCATGTGCCCTCTCCCTCGATAGTCAAGAGCCCCGGAACGGTCACGATAACAATAGCGGCAAACCAGAGCATAGCAAAGGCCTATGACAATCTGATCGCATTCTCGATAAATGAAAGCACGTATGGGGTCTACTATACAAATGCCACTGCAGCCCAGATAGCCCTCCAGAAGAATTCCGGCAATGCAACTGCTGCGGCGCAGCTTGCGCAGGCGAATGCAGGATTGAGCAGGAGCCTCGCTTCGATGGATGCACTGCTCTCTGGCGAGCTCTCATCCCTGAAGCCTTTCATCAATACGCCTTCGTACAACAGCAGCGATCCCACGGCAATGGGAATCATAGCGCAGAATTCCTACACGAATGCAAGCCTTGCATACCAGCAGAACGTGATCGCGAAGCTCGCAACGATAATACCGTCAAAGTCAGCCGCTTCGTACCAGCCTACAGCGCCGCAGGAAGGAGCTGCGTTTCTTTCCTCACTTGAACAGATAATAATAATAGCATTCATACTTGTTTCAATAGTAGTCTTCATAATCTTCAGGTCCATTGTCCCTTCACTCACGGTCATCTTCGGCGCTGCCAACGACATAATAATAGCATTGGGAGCCATGGCACTCTTCGGAATACCTCTCGGCATAGCGAGCATAGGGGGCCTGCTCATGCTTATGGGTTATGCCATCGACACGGACGTGCTTACTTCAATAAGAATTCTGAAAAGGCATGAAGGGACTCCTGAGGAGCGCGCATTCTCGTCAATGAAGACAGGCCTTACAATGACCAGCGCCGCTATCGCCTCGTTTGCGGTCCTTTTCATAGTCTCGTTCTTCGCTTACATACCAACCTATTACGAGATTTCAGGAGTTGTCCTCTTTGGATTGATAGCAGACATCGCAACGACCTGGCTGGGCAACGCTTCATTCATACTTATGTACGTCAGGAGGAAGGAGAAGAGGTGAAGGCATGGGCATAATCGATTATGTGAAGGAACCGAGGATACTCGCATTCATACTTCTAGTTGCGGTATTCGCAGTGCTCGACATAATCTACGGGATACACCTCGGCCTTGAGTTCTCAGGAGGAGTGCAGATACCGCTGACACTGGAGCACAGCGCAAGCCCGCAGAACATGAGCCTGCTTATAAGCATAGTCTCGCAGAGGATATCTTCATTCGGATTGAGCAACCCCACGGTGCAGAGCGAGGGTAATTCACAGATAGTCATACAGATGGCCAATGCATCGCAGGGCACGATACAGCAGACAGTCAAGGTCATCGAGAGCCAGGGAATCTTCCAGGGCATAGTCAACGGCAGGGAGGCGATAAACGGTACAGGTATAATAGGGAGCAGCGTCGCTCCTTCGCCGCTTATCATAAGCGGTAGCAACGTGACATGGCAGGTCAACTTCTATGTGACTCCATCTGCAGCTGTGCGGTTCTCTAAAGTCGCGTATGGCCAGGCAAACCAGCCTCTCTTCCTCTTCCTTGACCGACCCACCAATGCAATTGTATTGATGAATGAGTCGCTAATATCAGGAATATCGGGAGCCTCGGTACCGCAGGTGCAGGTTGCGCTCCAGAAGGCCGCGGCGCTCGGCAACCAGACAATGCTGATACAGTTCATCAATGCCAATGCCTCGAACTGGGGTTCCCTGTACAAGATCTTCCAGGCAGACAGGAACAGGTATTCTGAAGTCGTGGTAGGAAAAGGCACTCCCAATTCAATAATCGCAAACCTTACAAGCCTCAATTACACGGTGCTGGTGAAAAGCAAGGCCAACATGACCCCGCAGATAATCTTCACAAACTCCTCTTCTTCAAGCGTAAGCCTTACAGGAACTCCTGTAGTTGACTCATGGCCTGCAGTAGGCCTCCTTTCCGCGCCTGTGCTCAATCCTGGAGTAACGCAGGGGACCGTGAGCCAGAGTTATGACATCTCGGGACCTGCACAGGCTAATCTCACATTTGAGAACAAGGTAAACTTCTCCAACGCACAGGCAAGGACTATCTCGAGCATACTCAAGGGAGGAGCGCTTCCGATACCTGTGATTGTAGGCACGCCTACGGTCGTTCCCCCTACACTGGGAAGGAACGCCGAGCTGATAAGCGGAGTTGCGGCTATCCTTGCAGTCCTCGCAGTCACAGTGGTAATAGTGGTAAGGTACAGGAGGCTCTTTCTCATCGGGCCGATCATACTCACTACGCTGGGCGAATTGTTCATAATCGCCTCGATTCTCGGAATTGTCGGGGGAATAGACCTTGCGGCAGTGGCAGGAATGATCGCAGTGGTAGGCACTGGAGTCGACGCCCAAATAATAATATCTGATGAATTGCTCGTGCAGCACAGCGAGTCGAGCACTACGAAGAGCAAGCTATCAAGGGCATTCTATGTGGTATGGGCGGATGCGGCACTGCTCAGCATAGCGATGCTTCCTCTGCTCTTCTCAACTGGCCTGCTTACCGTGATAGGCTTCTCCGAGTCAACGCTCATAGGAGCGATACTCGGCGCCGTGATAACAAGGCCGGCTTACGGAAGCATACTTGCAAAGCATCTTTCAAAGGGTTCATCGCATGCCTAGGCACTGCGCGACCTGCAGCAGGAGCGAATCCGATGCCAAGTTCTATGGCGAGTTCTGCGAATACTGCACCCGCGACAAGGTATTGAAGACTCTTCCTGACGAGATTCGCATGAAGATATGCAAGCGCTGCGAGAGAGTATGGACAGGGATAAGATTCTCGGCGCCTACGAAGCCGGCAGTGGAGCAGGCCGTCAATCTGCAAATCAAGGGCTTCGAGATAGACGTTCTCGAATACAAGCCCGACTCAGTGCACGTTGAACTGACTAAGAAGCTGGGCCCGGACACATTGATCATAGACAAGGAGTTCAGGATCAAGGAGGAGAAAACCGTCTGCGGCGACTGCTACAAGCGCTCGAGCGGGTACTGGGAGGCGTGCATACAGCTCAGGGGCTCCACGGCCAAGGTCAACAAGACCGTGGAGAGAATAGAGAAGTACGTGGCGCACGGAGGCGCATTCGTGACCAAGACCGAGGACGTTCCAAACGGCGTAGACGTTTACGTAAGCAGCAAGGATGTAGTCAATGGATTGCTTCTCTATTTCCACATGGGCTTCACGAAGACATACACGCTTTACGGGCTCAAGCAGGGCAAGCGCGTCTCGAGGAACACGTACGCCGTGCATCTCTGAGAATAACTTATTATACCAGGAAATGCCATATCCCACCTACTTGAGCGATCCACGTGAGACAGTATCTTCTATCGCTATTGTTGCTTTTCATTCCGTTCACGCTTACGCATGCGTTCGGAGTGGGGCAGGTATACGCGGGCCAGGGCATATGCACCCAGACATCCACGACAAACTTCACATGCATGGACGGACGGCCGATAGTCATCGGCATCTCGCTGACCGCGCAGCAGTATCCTTATTACTTCTACGGAAACTTCACAGCTCTTGCTCCGGTCAATTCGAAGTACGGCGATCCAGTGAGCGTTTATGGCACTCCCTGCACAGTGCCGAGCGGCAAGACCTCCATATGCTTCGTCACGCTTCCTGCCATACCTGCCACAGCCCTCAACGGAACATTGTCTGAGAACATATCGCTGGTGCTGCAATCGCAGCAGTATCCGCAGGAAATGCTCAACGAGAGCTTCAACGTCATGATAACGCACTACGCCAACAACGACGAGCGCTTCGCCTTCGCACTCTACAACGCAACTCTGGGCCAGTACAACCAGACGAATTCCCAATACTCATATTTCTGCGCCTCTTACTCGGTCTGCAACGGCACCATAGGCAGCGCGCTCTCGAATGCGAGCTCGTACCTTGCCAACGCCACAAACGATTTCAATTCCAATTACCTTGCAGAGGCTTATCTCAATGCGACAAAGGCGAACCAGAGCCTATCTGCCATAAAGCCAGAAATCGCCCCTTTCATCTCAAAGGCAAACATAATAGTAAACGACAACTTCAAGGCGCGAGGGATAGTTCTCAATGCGACCGCGAATTACAATCAGAACTACAAGAAACTCTACAGCTGCAATCCCACTTACACGAAGAGGATGAATGCAACCCTGAGCGAACTGGTCAGCGCCCCCATGGTCCAGACCGTGAACGCATCTGCAGCATATCTTGCCCTGGCGAACAGCACCAGGGACAACGTGACATCGGAAATAAACAGGTGCTCAGGGTCATCGTCGGCTTCTGGAGGGAGCCTTGCGGTCTCGATTGGAAATCTGCTTCCCGGGAAGGGCAGCCAGGTGCCTCTTGGCTATTTCCTGATACTGCCCACGCTCATAATCATACTGTATCTCGCAGTAAGGCTGAGGGAGGCAAGGGAGGTGAAGAGGCTGCGTGACGAGGCAAACAAGCATGATAAATCGAAACAGCAGAATGGCGGCACCGTAGATGGCGGCAATCCACTCGTTACGCAGAAAGAAGAGAATGGCGCGGGGCCGGATCCAGCTGAGAAGCCCAAATAATCGGCTAGCTGCACCTAGTAGAAAACATTTAAGAATGGCTAGTGCCACATATTATTGCTTGGGTATAGAAATGTTTCACTCTGTAGCATGCAAAGAAATGTTCCCGATGCCTAGCGCATGCTGCATGTGTACGTCTGCATAAGGCGCACCTGTTCTTTGTGTGGGTTTTATGCAAAATCATAACGGTGAATCATATTTCCGGGAAGAGTGCTCTGTGACGTGATGTAAAAACGTCGTTTTATCAAATACAAGAGAAAGTGATAAAACGGTGATATTATGGAAAGAAGACTGAATAAGGCGCCAATAGCGCAAACGGGCAACGGCGGGGTCAATGACATTGCAGTTGTCACTGCCAGCAATAGGGTAAGCAGGGAGCGCATAGTTGAAGAGGCGGTCGGGAAGATAGGGGCAAACGCGGCCTCAGGATCAAGGTTCCCCTCGGTAAGGTCTGCATTCGGGGACATTGCATTCGTGGGCACGGTTAACCACAGCAATGTCACTGTTACCTCGTGGGGCATGTTCGCCTCGGTTGTCCTTGCAGAGGTAGCGGCAAAGGCGCAACTTCCTGACTCGCGTGTGTTTAACGTAACTATGGATTCTGCATTGCCCCGCTTTGACACTCCGCCTGGCCACAGGCCGGAGCTAGGCCCTGAAAGATCAAGCCTTGCGCTGCTTGACGGCGACAGGCCTTACGGATTCCAGGCAGGCTCCCAGCCAAAGACCGTGAATGGAAGGGAAGTAAGGGAATACTTAGATGAAACGTACTTAGGGCGCGGCGCTGCCCCTTCAACGATCGAGCGCATTGAAGGCGTTGCCCGTTTGTTTGATTTCTGGAATGCGGGAATCAGAGAGGTAGGAAGTGCGGTGAGTGAGCGGTTGGCAGAGCATGGGATAGGCTCGACAAAGGGTGCACTGAAGAAGGTATCGGTAGATGAAAGAATGTCAGCCGGACTCGACCTGCATGCGTTGAACATGCCAGGCAGGGAGCTTCTTGCCGAGTTCAGAGGAAGGCAGTATAACTTCTTCTCTCAGAACGGGACTTTTGCCAGCGAGATACCGATGACGGCCATGTTCGGCAGGATCGCTGACGCGCTGCAGGCGCTTGAGGCAGAAGGATATGTCTTCTATAAATCCCCACTTAGCGAAGAGTTTGAGCAGACAGGCCACCTGAAGGGGTTGGATAGGAACAACAGGAGGCAGCCTGTCAGCCTTGAAGGCAGCGTATTTACTTTCCAGGACGAAGGAAGGGAGGTAAGGGTACATGCTGATGACGTCTACAATGCAATAAGAAATGGCTTGCTGATCCCGACAGTTCCCACCTTTGTACTTTCGCTCATTACTGCCCCCGAGATCCCGCACCTTGGCGGATCATCGATGAAAGCGTATTCTCCAGCACTCATAAAAGCGCAGGCAGAATGGCTCGGCCTTGACGATCCAATGGGAGCACCGGAGAGGCTCTTTGTCACGACAAACGGACAGGCGGCATTTGGAGTTAAGTTCAACGAGAGTGTCGTATACTCTGCAATGAGCGGCTACATCTCTCACGGGAGCGATGAAGTGATGGAAGCAATAAGAAGGGATAGGTACATAGAGATCGATATTTCACAGGTAAAGAGAGAGTGATATTATGAGATTGGTTGGGCCAGAGCATTCTTCAGCAGAAGCAGAGCTTGAGGAGTGCGGGGAGAAGCTCGTAAACCTCAGGAACTACAGCAATGCGATAATAATAGCCATTGAAAAGGTATCGGGAAGGATGCAGAGCCTTCCGCCTGACACATGTTTTGTAAGGAGGAGCGTCGCGATGAAACTGGCGAGGGCGCAATCGCACCTGAAGAAAGGCATGAGGTTGAAGATAATAGACGGCTTCAGACCCATAAGTGCGCAGAAGAAGATATACAGGCAGTATTTCAAGGTAATTGCGAATGAGCACAAGGACTGGACAAAAAAGGAGGTGACAGCAGAGCTGGATCAGTGGGTCGCGAATCCATATACGCAGATACCTGCGCATTCCACAGGAGGCACCGTTGACTTGACCATTGCTGATGCAAATGGCAATGAGCTTGACATGGGGACAGAGGTCAACGTCGCTGATCCGCAGAGATCGATAACGTTATCAAGGAAGATAGGCAGCCGCGCTGCGGCAAACAGGAAGCTGCTGATAAACGCGATGAGCGGGGAGGGATTCACAAACTACTCAAAAGAGTGGTGGCACTGGTCCTATGGCGATTGGAGATGGGCCATAGCGGAGAGGAAGGTTTCTATATATGGAATATACAGAGGAAGGCGGGTGCGCTAAGCAGCACAGAATTAAGAACGGTCTTCTTCCTTTTGTCAAATCTTGCTGGCATTTAAATATCATGCAATACATAGAGTAAAGTGGAGATCTTGAGAGAGCTGCATGCCTTTATAGGAAACGTTTAAAAAGGTGTACAAAGCAAGTAAATCGAATATAAGGTTCGGACATGTCCAACGCTGAACAGTACGAAAACAGTTTCCTTGTCTTTAGCGTAGGCGGCATGCAGGTATTGCAGATAGTACAGCTTATAGGCTTGTGGCTGTCTGCATAAAGACGTATCCTCTTTTGTGGTCTTTATGCAAGAATCAATGGTTAGTATTTCTCATGTAATAGAAAGGTGCGGATAGATGGGCGCAGCGACAAGGACTAGAAACGAACGGTTCTATTTCGGCGAGTACCAGGTGCCTAACACCAGATACGAGATGCCTAGCGTGCACATCGAGAGGGAGGATCTTCGCAGAGCTGTGCACGGCATCTCCGCAGAGAGCATAGTCTCCGATATACCCGTCAAGAACCATCGCGAGACCTTTGAGAGGATCGCTGACGCATATGAGGCACGGGGACCTGACGAGGGCGGCCTTACACCTGGACAGCTAGAGACATATCGCAGAATCAGGGCAGTGTCCGAACAGGCGAGAAGGAACCACCAGACTTTCGATGTCTTCGACATCGACAATGACCTTGCATTCTTAGCGGTGATGCTCAGCACATGGATGAGAGGCTCGAAGTGGACCAAGATCGAGGCGATACTTCCAGAGATAGTTGAGAAGTCGCAGGCCGGCCTGCCTATTTCATTCTACAACGCAATGTCGAAGACAGGACCGGATGAGAGCACGGTCAACGCGCCTGACATGGGACATTTAATACACATGGCGAGGCTCGGCAAGCTCCTAAGCGTCAAGGGAGGACCCACACAGGTACATGTCATAGACGAGTATGATTATCTGGGCAAGCGACCAGACCTATTCAGCGGAATAGTGTTCGACAACGGCTATTACAGGGAGTCTTTCCTGAGACTGGTGAGCGGCTTTGTCGACGTGCACTTCAGGGAGCACCCCGAGATACTTTATGACGTCTTCAGGAACAACGTGGAGCGCTTCAGGGCAGACCTGATGTCTCCGGAGCTCGTCAGAAACCGGCACATGTTCTCGAGGGGAGGAATGCCTCCGCCTGATGAGCAGCTCATTCCTGTGACCTCGTACTTAGAGGGATCGAAGGCGCGCCCAATCGATACGCTCCACACATCGCTGATAGAAAGGAGGGGCGGACTCTTCATCGGCCTGATAAACGGCTTTGCTCCAATCCACGGGGTGCCGATAGTCTATCCGGAGATGATCGGGGAGAGAGGATCAGGCAGGATCGTAGGAAGGACAGAGATAGTTAGGGAAGTAGACGTCTTCTCGCTGAACAGGGCGATCGAAGGCAGCACAGTCGGGGTCTCTTCTGTCTGGACCAATCTTGACCATAATGTTGAACCTGATACCTTCCTCGGATACATAGTGCACCTGAGGTCCGAGGCGCCTACGGCTGCGACGGTGCAGGAGGCGCTTGGACACGCTCTAAGGGACAAGTCAGTCACCGCTTCTTCAGGGATACACGACAGCTCTTATATAGTGGATAAGATACCATATCTCAGCGACTCGGAAAAGCAGGATGCCTTCTCAAAGCTCCCGAAGCGGGCCTGAGATCAATAAGCGGATCATATGGCAAGGGCAAAGTTATACATAGGCATAGACATAGGCAAGAGCAAGATAGCCGGAGGCCTAGTTTCGGAGAATGGAGGGAAACTTGAGGGGGTGATGTCGAAGACGGATCTTTCACATGGAGGCAGAAACATTGTGGGGCAGGTGCAGAGCCTCATAGAGGAGCTCTCTTCTTTGGCGAGGAGGGAGGTGGGCGGGGTAGGACTCTCAGTCATAGGCATAGTTGATGCGGAAAAGGGTATCGTAACAAAGAGCTCCATACCCGCGCTCAGCGGGCTCGCAATAGGGAGCATGATGCGGAAGAGGACGGGCCTCCCAGTCACTGTAGACAATGATCTGAACTGCCCCGCATTCGGAGAGTACGTCTTCGGTGCCGGAAAGAAGAGCTCCCTACTCGTATACTTCACGATCTCAACTGGCGCGGGCATATCGACAATAAGGAACGGGCGCGTCGAGCATGGCGCTCACGGGCTCGCCGGTTTTATAGGCAACACAAGGCTACTCCGGGATGGCAGCGAGCTTGAATCAAGATTCAGCGGTGCTGCGATAGCGGAGAGGGCGAGCGAGGCGATTGGAATCGGGGTCACGACAGAAGAGGCATTCGGTTTTGCGAAGGACCCGTCGAGTCCGATCTATAGGGTGATATCTGACGCGGAGCATTACGCAGCTACGGTAGTCGCAGCGGTGCAGATGATGATCGACCCTGATATAATAGTCTTCGGCGGAAGCGTGGCCACGAATCACCCGGAACATGTGGCAAGGATCAAGGAGAGGGCGGAGATCATGGTGGACAGGGGGATGGTGCAGCTGCCTGGCGGAATAAACATAGTGGTCTCGAAGCTGGGCCAGTTCAACGGCGTGCTCGGCGCGGCTGCGATGGTCATGCAAAAGCACGCGCAGGGATAGCCTTCCTTACGTCGAGCACGAATGGCTTGTTGCGATAGTGCATCAGCGGAAGCGTGGAATCCGGACCTTTTATGGCGCAGATTATGTCGTAAAGGAACTCGGTGCCTATGGAGCCGCTGTATATGGACATGCCTTGGAACGGAGAGAGCCTGCCTATCTCATACTTGAATGTGAGCACCTCCTTCCTCGTGCTGACAGTGCTCCTCATGAACTCGCTGTTTATGCCCCAGAAGTCCGTCTCGCTCCTGGCCTTCTGGAAGGCCATGTACCTGTATGCCGATTCCTCCGCCTGCCTTCGCATAAGCGCGATTTTCGACGGCACCGTGAATGACTTCAGCGCCTCGGCAAATGAAGGCGGGCTGGTCGCGTTCATGAAGACCCTGAAGAAGGCCTTGAAATCGTCGGTGCCCCTCGCCTCCTTACTGGCCTTGAGCTCCTTGAGCGAGCGCTCAAACGCAGGTTTGTAGTCGCTGCCCAGGAAAGTCTCAAGGGGTCTCACCTCTATGTTATTCATTCCGAACTCCTCGGCAAGACTTTTTGCCTGCGCTACGGTCTCGGCTGCCTTTGAGCTCTTGAACACGAATATCTCGTCGTCGAAAGTCTTGTTCTCCCCTGCGACCATGACCTTGGAACCCTTCCCGCCCACCTCCTGGAGAAGCTCGGCGAACCTGTTCAGCCTGTTTAGAAATATGAGGTTGGAGAGGTCGCAGCTGGTGTAAGTGGTCCTTAATGCGTTCCTCATCTTTCCCAGGTAGGTCAATACCAGGAAATCATTCCTCTCCCTCGACTCCATCTCATGGAAGAGGAGCTTTGCATCGCCGACATAGCTCGTGAAGCCGCAGCCGGATATGAGGTCCTTTGCATCTCTGTACTTCCTCGCGAATATCCTGCTCGCGTCTTCCTTCAGCAGATGGCGCACTCTCTCGGTTGTGATGACTTCCTTCTTGAACTGCAGGCGTTTCCCCATGATGCTGGCGCTGATCGCATGTCTATAAGTAATGCCTGCCGCCCTTGAGACTGGAACCATCTTCATTCGATCATCTACTAATCCGAAGAACCGCGGATACCCTATCGGCTCGCAAGGAATATATATCTTTATAGAGGATTTTCGAGTGTCCCTCCCGCATTTTGGTGATCCGACGTTAAAAGCGATACTATTCGATATAGGAAATGTCATAACTACGTACAGGCCGGGCGATTACTACAGGTACCTTTCAAGGATAAGCGGTATCGGGTTGCGCGCCATTGAGAAAAAGTTCGGAAGATACGGCGCGCTGACGGAGACCGGAAAGCTGTCGCTCAGGGAGTTCAACCGCATAATAGCGCGGGAGCTCGAGATGGAAGGAAAGGAGCTGGACTGGATCTCCTACTACTCGAGGAATGTGCGGCTAAAGAAAGAGGTAGTCGCATATGCAAGGCAGCTGCACAAGAAGTACGTGATTGCGTGCCTTTCAAACACCGACAAAGGAAGCTACGACTACACCATGAGGAGTTTTAACCTCTCGTTCTTCGACAAGCGCTTTGTATCTTTCAGGATAGGCGCAAGGAAGCCGGACAAAAGAGCCTATGATCATGCGATGAAGGGCCTCGGAGTGAAACCTGAAGAGATACTCTTCGTGGACGACATGAAGCGCAACGTCGACGCAGCAAGGAAGATGGGCATGAAGGCCATAGTGTTCACGGACATAAAGAGCCTCAAGGCCCAGGCATCTAAGTATCTCTGACTGTTTGTTTGATGCATGGCAGCGTAGAATGGGAATGCTAGACCTTTTTAGGCGCCTTGATGAAAGTCAGCACGTCATTCACCCTTCCTTCGTCTGCGTGGATGCCCAGCGCGTTTACCATCTTCATTATGTTCTCCGCATCGGCGATCTTGCCGAAAGCGAGGAGGAAGTAGTACGTGTACACGTATATCAGATGGCTCTTGACTCCCGCGTCGCTGAGCTTGCGTATTATCCTTGAATCTGGAGCGAATCCTATGGTCTTCAGCACCGTGTCCATCGTGTTCTCGTCTATCTCCCTGCCTGCGAAGCTGAGGAATGCTGCCGCATAGAGGTAGGGCATTACATCGTCCAGATGCTCCTTTATCGCGGGGTCCTTCACTATGCGGGTAAACTCGGCGGACATGAAGCTGTTCTGTGCGCTTGCGATGGCAGCCATCACAGCCTTGAGCACTGCGAACTCGTTCTCCAGGAACTCGTCGTCCGCATTAAGCATCTCGGTTTCAGAGCCGTATCCCCTGGCCATGCACCAACCCTGATTTAGATGCTCTGCAACTCTTTATAAAACAGATGCATCAGGAAAAGGAGGATCCCAGTTTCGGAGAGCCTGCAATATCTTTATAATATTCACTGTTGCAATGGATACCAGATACAATGGCAAATAACAGCCTGATAATAGGCGCAGCGATAGTTGTAGTGATAGTGGTAATAGCGGCGGCATACCTGCTGCTCGGCTCCGGGAGCTCGTCTTCAGGCGCTACGACCGCAAACGCAACGACTGCGACGCCTTCGAGCGTGACGAGTGCGGCGGGGACTGTCGCTACGACAAGCATACTCGCCTCTACGACTGTTCCGGCTACCGGCCCAGGCACCACGTCCAATACGCCTGGCGCAGTGGTAACGACGGCGAGCACGCCTAGCGGCGGATACAACACGCAGGCGCACAACACGACTTCCCCTGTACACAAGAAGGGAGGAGTAATCTAGAGGTTGTGAATTTTCTGCTTTCTCTGGAAAAGAGGTAGCTGAAGCTTTGGAATGCTTCCAGAAACGCAATGGCATTTATGCTGTCTTTATGAAGTCTTTGGCTTGGCGGGCTCAGCTTTCAGATTTAGCTGGATGGTCAGACCTATTCCAATCAGGATAAATATTACACCAATTGCTGAAATAATCATGCCTACATGGGCGCATCCAAGCGTAAAACATGCAAGCGCATACCCAACAAAGAACATGAGAAGACCTATAATTACAAACCATAAAGGCCAGATCTTCATAGCTTATCACATGTTTACATTTTATACATTTCAGTCTACTGCTTTGGCAGGAATGATGCGTAGTACGATCCTGCCTTGTCGAAGAAGGCATTGTGCTTGGCGAAGAGCTCCGATGCCTTTCCCGCAAGAGGATTAGCCCAGTCGTGGAGCCACTCAAACACAACCTGCATCCATGTGGCGGGGATGGCTCCGGCCTGGATCATTCTCTGAACCGCGGCATTGTGCGCTTCGAGAGACTCTGATCCTGCCGTGTCCATGACACCGTATACCTGGAAGCCCTCCCTCAGTCCGTGGAGAGCTGTGAATGCGAAGCATATGCTTGTCCAAAGTCCACTCACTACGAGCTGCTGCCTCCCGGTCGCCTTGAGGGCGGCGAGCACCGCAGGGTCGTCGAGCGCATCGTAGGTAGGAGAGGCTTTCCTGTCTATCAGCCTGCCTGGAAAGAGTTCTGCCAGTTCAGGGAAGAACTTTCCTCCGAAACCGTCCTGATTTATGGAACTGAGCACTGCGGTATGTTGAATATCCTTGCGCCCTGGGCAAGCCCCAGCACATTGTCACGTATCTGCGTGCGGTCGTGGTACGCCACTCCGTTGATCATCTGCGGCGTAGGTAGTCCACGAGAAGCAGTACGTTTGTCTCAGGTCTTATTGGATTTGCAAAGTCTCCCATTGGTATCACTTGTGCATGTAGAGAATCATGATGAAAGAGTGGTTATCTGCGCGTTGTCAAGAGTGGTTGTGAGTCCCGTCTCCTTTATGTTTGAGTGTATGAACTTGCCTCCCGCATGCATCGTTACGTTCATGTAGTCAGGAACACCGTACTGCGCGTCAAGGCATGCTTTGAATGTGAAGTTTGCAGGAACGAATCCGGTCTGGTTGACAAGAACTCCGTTTATCATGACCGAGCCTGAACCCGATGTGTAGTAGCATGGCTGGAAGTTCCATGAACTGATTGAGTATGATGATATATTGAAGTTGCTGATGCTTGAGGTATTGACAAACCTGCCAAGGACTGCCTGCACCGCATCAGTTGCGCTTGAATTGTTCGGGAATGCGCAGGAAGTGGTCGGAGCGACGCTGGTATTCCATGATTCTACGCAGATGTCCTGGACCTGCTGGCCGTTTGCAAACACTGCGGTGCTCATGTTGCCGAAGACTGGCAAGCCCTTTATGAGCGCGAAGGTCCTGCTGGAGTTGTGATACTTGATGAAATTGACCAGGACTGAAGGGTCGGTGTTGTTTACTATTATGCTTCCGGTGTAGTTGATTGCGACGCTGTTCATCGAGTCTATCCTAGAGAAGAGTATGGCTTCCATTGCAGTGGCGTTGTAGGATCTGATTCCGATCAGCGCCTTCGGAAGCCAGCCGTATGCAAAGTATGCATATGATCCCCCTACTATTATGATCAGAAGAATCGCCGCAGCAATGGTCCATCCCCATCCTCCCCTCTTCTTTTGCTGTTGAGGTTGAGCCGTCTGGGCGTTCTTTGCATTCTTGCTTGGCATAGATTTACCTTGGTCAGTGGCTATGACGTAGTCAACTTTAAGATAGTTGCGGTTTTGGTCGCATAGGGGAGTCCAACGGCCTTTTCTTTCCCTATTCTTATTTAAGCAATAGCTTTATAAAGTGATTACTTTATAATAGAACCATGGATGCGTTCTATGCGCTTGCGGAGCCAAGAAGGCGAAGGATAATAGAGCTGCTTGCGGTGGGCGGGCAGATGAGCGCAACCGAAATATGCAGGAAGTTCGATATAACCGCGCAGGCAATATCACAGCATCTAAGAGTGCTGCTCGAAGCAAGGCTATTGGTGGTTCAGAGGCATGCGCAGCAGAGGATCTACCAGCTGAATCCCGATTCAATGCTCCAAGTGGAGGAGTGGGCGGAAAGAACTCTGAAGCTCTGGGACGGGCGCTTCGACAGGCTTGATCAGGTATTGAAGGAGGAAAAGAAGAGGAATGCTAAAAATAGGTGAAAACATGGCAAATGAGAAGGGACTGAAGGAGTTGACAATAACGCGCACGTTCGATGCGCCGCGGGAGCTTGTTTGGAAGGCATGGACTGACCCCAAGCTTCTGAGACAGTGGTTCGGGCCGCGCGGAGTGACAAACCCAATATGCGAAGTGGATGCGCGCAAGGGAGGCGCAATATACGTAGTGATGGAAGCCGGGCCGGAGCTCGGGTCCGCAAAAGGCATGAGGTGGCCGATGAAGGGCACGTTCGACGAGGTGGTACCTTACGAGCGCTTCGTATTGACTGCAGGAGCGTTGGACGACAAGCAGGGCATCATGCTGGAGAACAGGCAGACCGTCACGCTTGAGGATGTAGGCGGAAAGACGAAGATGACGCTGCATGTTGTAGTTACAAGGGTAACGAAGAATGCGGCGCAGGCGATTGCAGGCATGGAAGCTGGATTCACGCAGCAGACGGAGAAGCTTGCGGAGTTCCTGATGAAGGCAAGGTGAGTGCACGATCTAGCCGAAGATGCCAGAAAAGAGAAGAACCCCGGATAAAGGCCTACGCAAAGCCGAAGCGAAGGAAAAGATATTTATAGGTAGGATTTTCAATACTTTTCGATAACCATGGCAAGCGGAGGAGTAATAGCAGGAGCAGTAGTAGTCGTTATAATATTGGTTATAGCGCTAGCGTACATTGTCACGAACAGCAACTCGCTGGGCAGCGGAAGCCCGACCTCGATGCCGAGGACATCGGCTTCGGGTACGACGGCGCAGGGCGCAAGCTACCAGACAGTGCCTGTAGGCATGACAGACCCGCCTTCAGTTCCTCCGGGAACCTCAGCAGTCGTGATAGCATATTCAAAGGTGCAGGTGCAGCAGAAGGCCAGCAACGGCACAACAAGCTGGGTCAACGCATCAGGCAGCGGAAGCGTCAACGCCATGGCAGTGGTCAATTCAAGCCAGACAATAGCTGACGCGAGACTTGCGATCAACTCGACAGTTAATGCAGTGCGAGTCAACGTAACTTCAGTGAAGGTAACCGTGAACGGCACTACATACACGGCAACCTCGCCAGGATGGATAACCGCGAACGTCACCTCGAACGGCAACGTGAAGGCGAATTCTGCATTGCTCGTTGACTTCGTCACGAACGTGAAGGCGCGGGGCAACTCGTCAACCAGCTCGAATACAGTAGCGGGCAGCTCGGGCGCTGCCTATGCATACATGGACACATCCGCAAAGGCATGGGTCACGACCAACGCCAGCGTCTCGGTGAACATAGGCGCCATGATTGCCTTGAACTCGACGCTCAAGGGTATCATAGGTGTCAGCATCGGATAAAGAGGATTGGAGCGCAGGAAGAGGATTAATCGGGCATGGCAGAAGCTATGCCCTTTCATTTATCTCGCGTCGAACTAATCAGAGCTTCTTTACGTTCTTGGCGCGTGGACCGCGGTCTCCTGCCTCGACTTCGTATTCGACCGAGTCGCCTACAGCAAGAGGGGTTCCTCCCTGGACTGCAGAAATGTGCACGTACACATCCTTTCCATCCTCTCCCGTAATGAATCCAAAGCTTCGCGCGGCATTAAACATCTTTACTTTTCCCTTCATTCTATCACTTATCTAATTTAATTTGAAACGAATAGTATATAACGCTTGCCATAGCCCTGCCTGTAGAGGGGCTAAGCGTTGTGCCAAGCATTAAAAGCCCTAACAGGGTATTCTTAGCATGGCGGAGGAGAGCAGTGTTGAGATAAAGAGGATCATGGACAAGGCGGAGATAAGCCTAATCCTCGATAGCTATGATGACATATTCTCGGACTTTGATCCCAGGCCGTTCGGCGAGAGGGCGCTGTCAGAGGACTTCCTCTACGAGGCGAAGAAGGCCGCGCGGGATAAGAGGACAGGCATAGAGCTCCGCTTCCTCATACCAAGGGCGCTCAAGAACTCCACGAGCGAGGAGCTGATCAAAACGCGCCTGAGGAACCACTTCAGGAAGCACTACAGGGACATAAAGGAGGAATTCGCAAGGAGGAACAGGTTGGCCATACTCATGGTCATCATTGGGGCAGTAATAGGAGCAGCAGATGCGATTCTTCTGGCAGATAGCGCCATCAGCACCATACTCAAGGATGCGGTGGAGATAATACTGACTCCGGCAAGCTGGTATACAATATGGACGGGGTTCGACAGGCTTGTTGTAAAGCCGAAGGAGGACGTCGCAGATGAGATATTCTACAAGAAGATGGTCGACGCCCAGATAACATTCACGCCTTATTGAGAGGCCCTGGAAAGAAGAAAGATTAAAGCATTATATAGCTGCAACGAACAAACGATTTTATGGTAAGTTACGGCGCCACAATGGCCCTCCTAGCTGATGGAGCATGGGTTATCTCCGGGACAGCCTCAAAGAAGGCCACAAGGCTCTTCGAGAAGAACGTGACCTCATCGCTTGTAGTGCTGCTCAGGATAATACCGGTAATCGCGCTCCTTGGCTTCATAGGATTGGGGCCTGCGCTCTCCGCATCAAACCTTCTCATGGTGGCTGTGGCAGGAATCTTCCTTGGCGCCGGCTACTTCCTCTTCTACTATTCGCTGCGCCAGGAGCAGCTATCCAAGACAACCGTGATAACGGAGATAAGCCCCATAGTGCTGGTGCTGCTCGGCACGCTGGTGCTCGGTGAGCCGATCAGGAGCGCGGTTGGGGTTGGGGTGATCATGATCTTCGCGGGCGTGCTGCTCGTAATAATGAACGAGGGCTTCACCCTGAACAGGAAGCTCGTGCCGGCCGTGGCGGGATCGATATCCTGGGCCTTCTACTGGATCATCATGACCTATGCGGTGCAGAGCTCCAGCAATTTCGCAATGTCCATATTCGTCTCCCAGCTTGTCTCCATACTAATGATGCTCGCCTACTTCGCCCTAGACAGGGCGCTGATGCGCAATGTCGTGAATGCTATCAGGAGCGCGGCGAGCAGCAGGAGGGCGCTGCTGGGAGTTGGTCTCATTGCAGTATTCGGCTTCGGCAACGGGTCTGCGGACACCATCTTCGCATACGTGATACAGCTGCACATGGTCTCTGTCGCAGGCGCGATAAACGCGATAGTGCCAGTCTTCGTCCTTATCGTGGCCTATCTGCTGTACAAGGAGAGGCTTAGCAGGCTACAGTATCTTGGAGTTGCGCTTGCGCTCCTGGGTGCTGCGATAGTCACCCTGTTCTGACCAGAGTAAAAGAACAAGGCATAAATACCTTGGCTGTGTAATGTCATTATGGCCAGTAGAATGCTTAAGAGATACGGTCTGGAAGGCGTAGCCAAGGCGCTTATCGCCATCGGATTGCTGCTTCTTCTTTCCGCATGGGTTGCAGGATTGTACTATTTCGGAATCACAGGCAAGATCACGTTCCTAGTTCCTTTCATATTCACATGCGTCCTGGCGGTGACCCTTTTGGTAATCAGATACAGATACACGCTATTTGAAAAATACCCATATCTTATGAATCTTCCCTCCATATTCTACCGTATTGGGCAGAAGAAAGGTTCAAACGACCAGAGCATCGCGTTCAGCATGATATTCACGGTGCATGCGCTGGTGATCGCCTTTCTGGGGCTCTTAAGCCTTGTTTTGACGATCAGCATAGGCTCCAGCATTAAAAGCAGCGGCGTGGCCTGGGTATTTCTATACGCATACCTTGCAATAATTGCGATCCTGATTGTATCGGTGTTCTTGCAGTACCGCAGGATTTACATGAAGTTTGTGAAGTGAATATCTAGAGAATACACCTTTGTCTCCGTAAGATACTGTATGGAGGCTCAGTTCATTCAGTTATCGCTTCGGATTGTAGAAACACTATCAATTGATATTACTCGATATTGACAGGGTCTTGTTCTGCAAAAGCTGGTATTTAATACTTATAACCCGTATCCTTAATTGTGGAAATTAAGTACTCCAAAAACAGCATATTGCTCGGCCAGAAAGAGCTTACTACGCTAGACAAGCTAGTGATTAAATTCATTCACGCAATGGGGGAAGTCGAGTATGTAATAGTGAGCGGCTATATAGCAATTTTCTTTGGCAGGATACGCGGCACGGAAGACATCGATATATTACTGAATAAAATGGCCATGGAACAAGTCGAAACACTGCACAAAAGGCTTCTCAAAAATGGATTTTCTCCAGTAAACAATATAGAGAATGCCAGAGAAGCATACGAACTTCTTTCAGAAGGATCGTCTTTAAGATATGCGGAGAAAGGAACGTGGGCACCTAACTTCGAATTAAAGTTCGCCAAGAAACTCCTCGACAGGCATACAATGGACGATAAAATAAAAGTTACATTTAATGAAAAGTATATGATGTACGTATCTCCTATTGAATTGCAAATTGCATTTAAATTATGGTTAGGCAGCGATAAAGATTACGAAGATGCACGATACATTTATAATATTTTTAAGATATATATAGATATCAGAAAGTTAAACAGATTTATAGCAGAGTTACATGTAAAGCAAGCAATTGTAAATAAGGTAATAGGCAAATTAGATGAAACAAAATAGCATCCTTATAGGTCTTAAGGAAGCGAAAGATCACAACCTCAGGAACAACCTTGAATATATAGATGCATATTCTGACTATGTAAAGAAGACGGACAACAGAACGTGGAGCAGGGGCCAGAAGAAGTTCTTAGATGTTTTATACAGTAAAAAGAGAAGGTCAGGGAAAGCGCAAATTTAATCAGGTGATTAGATAAGATTCGCAAGAAATATTAGAGAGGACAGTAGAATAGAGGCAGTATGTGAACATGGTGTAGGTCACACTATAAAATCAGGCTATAAAGATCGACATGGATGCGATTATTGTTGTGACCATCTCACACAAAAGGCAAGAAAACTTCTAATAAACAGTCAAAAATCTGTACGGGTAAGCACTTAAGATGGAGGCACAGGACATACCGCTTAAAGTGCGCTTCTCCTTTGGTGTCAAACGATGCCAAAAGCGCACTTAAACAACGAATATAAACCAT
>CAYQOG010000011.1:0-26638 GCA_964419095.1 Microcaldota archaeon | reverse complement strand
CATGTTTCTTCAACTCATGGAAAGCCCACGACCTTCAGTCGTGGGTAGTTTACTTAGAATTATTGCGCATTCGCCCAATGCTGCGGCTCCTGGTCCCAGGAGCGTTCTCTATTACTTGGGAAGTTTCTCTATCTCTTCCTTTGTGTATTCCTTGTACCCTTTCTTGGTCACCGTGACTATTCTGGTTCCGTCACCTGTGGCCGAGTCCCTTCTCATCGCTATGCGCAGTCCCTTGAGCACATGCCTGACCGCATCGGTAGTGGTCATCTCCGGAGTGTATACGCCTTCTATGTAACCAAGCGCCGTGAGCGAGCCGCTTCCCGTTGCCGTGAACTTGCTCTCCTTTGTGTAGCCTCCAAGCGGGTCGATGTTGTAGAGCTCGGGAATGCCCTTCGTGTTCAGCCCTGCAAGTATGAGCTGGACAAGGTAGGGGAACATCTTGTTCTCCTGGAGTATTATTGAAAGCAGTGATGTTGCTGCAGTAGGCGAGAGCGTCTTGCCCTCGTCCATCATGTACATCTCGTTCTGCACCTTGAGCAGCTTTACCAGGTATTCCGCATCTCCCACTCCTCCCGCAATGGTTATGCCGAGATTATCGCTTATCCTGTAGATCTTGATTGCCTCAGTGCTTGCGATGAACGTGTCCATTGACGCCCTCATGTCCGATCCTATCGCCACTCCGTCGGAACAGAGGATTCCTATGGTTGTTGTACCTTTCTTGACCGCTTCGTAGAACTCTTTACTCTCCATAATTTGCACCATAAACACGATACTGACACTAACAGATTGTTTGCTTTACGTAGGACTTTTGGAGCCGCACGCCCCTCCACTCGATTAAATGAAATAAAAATTAATAAAAGAAAATAATCTAAACTATTAAGCTACCGTTACCTATAAAATACTTACTATTCTCCAAGAGCTCCGCATATGCGAATGTGCGGTGCAACTTTGTTATCTTTACCGTATAGGTCTTGCCGGAGCGCGCCTTTGCATTGCGTATGAAGACAACTATGTCGTTTATCTTCCCAATGCCCTCGCCCTTCGGGTTCTTCGCGTCAACGCGAACCTGATATGTTCCACCTTCTTCTAACTCCCTTACCCCAAATTCCATTCTATTCGCCCAATCTTTCTATTCACTATCCCTTAGTGAAGTATCCCATTATCCCATTGGTCTTCCCATGCCTAAAGCCTTTTGCTCCAGACCCGCGCCCAATATGATAGTGTAATGTATAAGCTATTTAAACCTATTGTCCAAATTCGTCAATACTGATTGCGCAGCTAGTACATCGGCATCAAGGCAGGAACCTAGATGCATTTGGCATTTCTTCGGATAAGTGTTTTAAGGCCTTGCGGGTAAATGAATAGGGAAGTGTTGCATGGATAATCTCTCAGACTGCTTTATAGTTTCAATACCTGCTCCTGACAACAGGGCGGTGCCTAAGAGCATAATGGACCTGATGACCGTCTCATTGGTGCTGAAGCGCAAGCTTATCCTCAATGTGCAGACAGGCAGCGGGATTACCTTCGCCAGGCAGAAATGCCTCAACGCGATCGGGGAGATGTTTCCAGGAGAAAGACACGTCTACACCTTCTGGCTTGATTCCGACATATGCATAACGTACCCTGACCAGATAGCCGACTTTGTAATGGAGGCTGAAAAGTCCGGGCTCTCGTTCACGGGAAACTATCATGTGATAGACAACAATAACAACGGGAAGATCTGGAACATAGCGAAGAAGGAAAATACCGAAAGCTATACTGACGAGGAGCTGCAGGCTGCCAGCCCTTTCCAGCTAAAGTGCGCCTATGCTGGCCTTGGGCTCTGCTATGTAAGGACTCCTACAGAGTATAAGTTCAGGACCGAAGGACAGGTGGGGGAGGACAGGCTCTTCTTCACCGATAATAGGGATATAGACCTGAGATACGTGCCTATCCCGAACTACCACATGAAGACCGTATACATTTAGGCGATGCACTTACTGCCTTTTATAAAGCTTAACTGCGCATACTTCTTCCGAAGGTCTCCCTGCATTTTGCTGAAGACCAGGGCATCAGATTCGCATGACACGGCTAACGATAATACTGCCAGTATACAACGAATTCAGGAATTTGCGCGGGAACTTCCCAAAGATATACTCTGCCGCGAAGAAACTTGGCGCATTCGAGATAATCATAGCCGAGGACGGCTCCAATGACGGGTCAAAGCCGCTCGCGCAGAAATTGGGCAGGCTTCCTCGAGTGGTCGTGCTGAGCAGGCCCGTGAAAACGGGCAGGGGCGCCGCGCTCAAGAGGGCCATAAGGGTTGCAAAAGGCAATGTCATAGCGTACATGGATATCGATCTCTCAGTTCCGTTGTCCTATCTCCCTATAGCAGTAAAGAAGGTCGAGGAGGGAAACGCCATAGTGACCGGGTCGAGGTACGTGAAAGGCTCGAAGACCAGCAGAACCTTCCTGCGCCACTTCCTGAGCGCGGGATACAACATGCTTCTTTTGATTTTCTTCCAGTCCAAGGTCAAGGACCACCAGTGCGGCTTCAAGTTCGCCGAGAGAAAGTACCTGAAGCGCATGGCTAACAGGATAAAGGACAACCACTGGTTCTTCGACACCGAGATGCTGATACTCGCGCAGCGCGACGGCATAACGCCGTACGAATTGCCGGTTGCCTGGAGAGAGCACAAGAATACGAAGGTAAGGCCGAAGGACGTCATACTCTTCTTCAATTCCATATTAAGGCTCAGGTTCAGTGGATGACTTGCTAAAAGCATTTTGTGTTTGATAAAAGTTTATTAAACCCCTACTCCTAGTTGTTAAAGTATGTCTAAAGTAAGTCTGGAAAGAGCAGCTGCAGGTGTAATAGCTGGGCTCACCGCCGCCTTGATAGTGTCGTTAATTATATCACTTATCGCCCCGCTTGTAGCCGGAATACTATCTGTCCAGATTGCAGGCGGCAATAGAAAGAGGTCTGTCATGATTGGTGCTATTACCTCGCTGATCTGGGGTGTATACGCCGCTACGCCGTTTCTAAGCGGAAGCCTGGTTTCTTTGGGCATATTCGGCATTACATTATCTTTGATCCTTGGAATCATAGGCGGACTCATAGCCAACAGATTCTTCAAGAACAATGAGGTCAAGGCAGAGACTCCGCTCTCCTTTGGCAGCTTATTCAAGAACAAGATAGTCAAAATATTAACCGTAGTCATAATAATTGCAGTAATCGTGCTTGCTATCCTATACTACATAGGCGTGCAGAAACTGACGGCATTATTCTTCAGCCCTGCACAGATAGACAACGTTCTTGAAGGTTCGTGGACTGCCACAGCCACTCCGCATGCGTACGGATATACTTATAACGGCAAATACTACAACAGCGGTGTGACGGCCAATTTTGGCTACAACAACATGCTGATGGTTGTCGAAATGACAAACTACTCGAATGCGACTTCAGCAAGTCTTTCCTATACTAACGACACGCGACTTATCGGAATATTAGGGCTTAACTCGACCAAGACGTACGAGCACAACGGTACATCGCAGGGCCTAACCTACAGCTTCTACAATGGGACATATGAGCCATTCTGTGTCTTCAACTGCAATAATTATACAACAAGCGACAAAATTTCCGAGGTCATCGCCCTGAAAAACACTTATGTAGTGACTATGCTCGTTTACAATTCCTCAATCACGCAGAATCAAGCAACGCAGCTGGCCGGAACTGAGTTCTCAGTCCTGAATGCAAGCGGTTGAACAAGACTTTTAAAGATGTAGTGCACAAGGATATAGAAGCCTGGCAGCTTTTTGTGATAAATTTGGTAGGAGAGGTAAATCCACAAGCGGATGGGAGCATGCAGCAGCCTCACGTGCAGCATCATCCGCATCCACACCCTACACAGACGCAGGGCATTAGTGGAGGTGTGGCGGCATACCTTTCAAGTGATAGGTTCAGGCTCTACCTCATTGCATTTGCTATTTATACTGTCATAACACTTGTAATGTTCTGGTACGTGACAATACACATTGCATCTTCGGTTCCGAACGGAGCCGGCGATGTATACCAGAGCATGTGGAATCTCTGGTGGACGCCGTACGCCATCTTTTCCCTGCATGCTTCCCCTTATTTCACTAGCACGATCTTCTTCCCTGTAGGTGCTAACCTTGTGACGCAGGACCTTTCTCCGCTCGCAGGAATAATCAGCGCGCCTTTCCAGCGCATAAGCCTCGCCCTTGCATATAACCTGGTATTCCTCTTCAGTTTCATACTCTCGGGGCTCTTCGCATTCATGCTGCTCTTCCATCTCACTAAGAACAAATACGCATCGTTTCTCGGCGGCCTTGTCTTCGCATTCAGCCCGATGCATGTCGCGCAGGCGATAGGCCACCTGAACTGGGCTTCGATAGAATTCATACCCCTTTTCATACTGCTCTTCATGCTCATGGTAAAAGAGGCCAAGCTAAGGTATGTGGTAGGCGCTGCGCTCTCGTTCCTATTCATAGTCTTCTTCGGAGACCCCCTGCAGGGGATAATAACAATAGTATTCATTCTGCTCTTCGCCATTCTCTATCTTCTGATCACGAGAAGAAAGGAGCTGCTTAACCGCGGCGCTGCGATACGCTTCGTCGAGATGATAGTCATAGTGATGGTCCTGGGCAGCCCCTTCCTCATTCCAATAGCTGGAGGACTGCTCTCGCCTGCGACCCTATCCACGGCAAACCAGCTTTCCGGGCCGGTCAACCAGATGCTCTACAGCGACAACCTTGCCTCATACTTCCTCCCAAGCTACTACAACGGCATATTCCACGGCCTCTCGCTCTCGTACTACAACACCCTGTACGGCCTGATCTACCAGAATACCATATACACTCCAAATGTCACGGAGAAGGTCTCATACATGGGCTACTCTGTGCTCCTTCTTGCGCTCATCGCATTGTATTTTGATTTCAGGAAGCACAGGCTCGGCAAGACCGCCATATGGCTTGCGCTTCTCCTGATATTCGGATGGCTCTCGCTCGGCCCTACCTTGCAGCTGCTCGGAAACGTGACAGGGATTCCAGCCATATATGCGATTTACAGCTCCATACCACTCTTCAACCTGATCAGGGAACCGGGCAGATTCGACCTCATAGTCACGTTGTGCCTTGCGGTTCTCTCGGCGATGGGCTTTGCCTACCTTACAGAGGGCAGGAAGCGCGAGCAGGTCATTCTCCTCGCCGCAGTCTTCTTCGTGCTTATAATGATAGAATACAATTCCATTCCCCTTTCATCTTCATTCGCAACTATACTGACCGCAAACGCAACCATACCTAAGGCCTACCACCAGCTTGGAGCGCTCCAGGGCAATTTCTCTGTACTGGAATTGCCGATACTCGCCAACGCGAACTCAAGCTCTCCAGAGCTCTACCCTGCGATAGCGATGTACTACGCCACTGCCATGAACGGCAAGCCGATACTCGGCGGCTATGCGAGCCGCCAGAATGACTCGCAGACGCAATCAGTGGCGCAGGTTCCGCTTGCCTCGGCAGCCCAGTACCTCGAAGAGGGCTATGGGTTTGTCTACCCTTCGCCTGTTGTAGGGAACGTAACAAACGAATCGCTCCTGTGGCTCGCGAACTACAACACCCAATTCATAACAGTAACAAGGAGCGCATACACTACTTCGGAGCAGGCGCCGCTCTATAATTACCTGTACGGCGTCTTCGGGCAGCCTGTCTATGCAGACAATTCCACCTTCGTCTTCGGGACCAGGCAGGATATCCTGGCCCACGCGGGCAAGGCGCTTACCGCATACCCGATAGGAACATGGATACCTGGCTACACCTTCTGCGGAGGCACTGCCTGCAACGCAACATTCGGCACGATGTGGTGGGGAAGCAACGTGCGCGGCATAGTGCTCTTTGCCCCGAACAGCATGCAGGTGAAGATGAATCTTACTGCTGTCGCTGCGCTGAACGGCACGAGGCTCTCACTCTACCTCAACAACACAAGGCTGGGCAACATAACGCTGAGGTCAACTCCTGGCATATACACTGCAAAGTTCAATGTCAGCGCGGGATACAGCCAGCTCGTGCTCTACACGCCAAACAACACTGCAATACCGAGCTCATACCTCCTCTACGGCGCTAAGAATATAACCTTTACAAGAGCATAGTGAAGGGGTTGAATGGCTACTGATCAAGGTAAGGAGGGCTTGGGAAGAAGAACGGCGCGAGTCCTCTCAGCGGTCCTGATAGGCCAGATAATCAGCATAGCGATAACGGGAATAACTATAGTACTCATAGCAAGGCTGCTCCAGCCGACCCTGTACGGCGCATATACATTCGCATTCGGCTATGCCTCTTTCATAGACGCGGTAGGCGGATTCGGCATAGGCGCGTATCTCAGCAGGCATTTCGCCATCTCCGCGTTCAAGAGGGACCATGAGAAGATGATGCGGGTCCTCTCGTCAGGATATCTGCTCCTGGCCGTATCCTCGATATTGATAACGCTGCTCGCGCTCAGCCTGAGCGGCTACCTATCCAACACCCTCTATGCCGGCCTTGGCATCCCTGCAATAACCCTGGTAATCTCGTCGCTCATGATCTTCTTCGTGATGGTGCAGTCCGTTTCAATGCAAGCGCTGATAGGGCTCGGAAAGGGCGCATTCTCCTCGCTTACCGGCCTGATAGGCAACTCAGTGCAGCTGGTCGGCAGCGTAGGACTGATATTGTATCTGACGGGAAATCCGCAGCTGCAGGTTGAGGGCGCGCTTGTGGGCATGCTCGTCGGCTATGTTGCAAGCGCCGCATTTGGGAGCTATTTCGTGCACAGGTCCCTGCGCCATTATGGAAAAATAAAACTGGTATGGCCGAAGAAGGAGGACATAAGGGAAACTGCGAGGTTCTCCTTCCCCATAGGCTTCAACTACATGCTCAACGACGGCATGCAGAACTTCTCCATCCTCTTCCTAGGGCTCTTCGTATCCAAGGCTGTCCTCGGAAACTACGGCGCCGCGCTCAAGGGGCTTACCGCGGTGATACTGCTGCACAACAGCATAAACAACGTGCTCCTGCCAGCATTCTCTACTGCAAAGCTCGAGAAGGCAAGGAAGGATCTCCACAGGACGTACAACAGGGTCCTAGGCTACTCGCTGGTCTTGATACTGCCGCTCCTCGTATACATGGCGGTATTCGCCAGGCCGGCCATCTTCCTCTTCCTCTCCAGCAGCTATTCATCGGCCCCGCCCTACCTCACACTGATAATTGCCGGAGCGGTGATAAGCACTGTCAGCCTCTTCATCAGCAGTCTTATAGTCTCGAGAGGCATGACGTTCAAGGTGCTCAAGTACAATGCTATTGTGGCGCTCATGGAAATACTGCTGCTCGCATTTCTCACTCCGATGCTCAATTCATACGGCATTGCCGTCTATGCAGTGATAATATCCATATTCATTGTGGGAGGCGTCGCGTCTGTCCTCCTCTTCATGCGCGGCGCAAGGAGCCTTTTCGGCGTCAACTTTGACACAAGGAAGATACTTCTCATATTCGCAAGCAACATATTCCTTGCGGTGGTTCTTGCAGTCGTGCTACTCGGGCTTAACTATGCTACTGGAAACTCGGTGAGGAACATTGTGCTTGCAGGCGAGCTGCTTGTCGGCCTTGCGGTCGCATTGCTGGTATATCCGGCAATAGCAGTATACACCGGCACTCTCGGCAGGAGCGACATAGAGAGCATAGGGGGCGCTACCTCAAGGCTGCCTCTAATCAGGACGCCCGTATCATGGTATGTCAGATATACTGAATTATTCATAGGGTGATCGGATGGACTACAAGGACCTGACACTGATACTTCCTACGCTTAATGAGAGGGATGCGCTTCCGCTGGTTTTGCGTCAGGTGCTGAAAAGCTACAAAGGAATAAGCATCCTTGTAGTTGATGACGGATCCATGGACGGCACTCAAGGCATTGCCGCGAGATTCGGCAGGAACGGGAAGGTCCGCCTGCTTGACAGGCGCAGGATGGGATCCGCGCCAGGCCTGACCGCGAGCATAATCGACGGCATAAAGGAGAGCAGGACCCGATTCGTAGTCGTGATGGATGCAGACCTGCAGCATCCGCCGGAGAAAATAGCAAGAATCAAGGCGCTGCTTGAGGAAGGCTATATCCTTGTTGTTGCGGTAAGGAAGAAGGTCTCTGACTGGCCTATGCACAGGAAGATCGTCTCGAATACATTGAGCGGTATCGGCCACATTGTGCTTACGATAAACGGGAAAAAGGGCGGCAGGGACATATTCTCTGGCTTCTTCGGCGCCGACAGGAAGGCGGTGCTAAAGATAATTTCCGCAAACAGAAAGAGGTTTGTGGGAGAAGGCTACAAGGTCCTTTTCGACCTGCTGAAGTGCATGGACCCGAAGGGGGACTTTCGGATAACAGAGATAGGATACGAATTCGGCGGAAGGCACCACGGCAAGTCCAAGGCTGGCGTCAAGCAGGCCGTGGCTCTTCTGAAGTCATTCCTTACGTGACTTCGCCGCTTCTATCAGGCTTACGAAAAGCGGGGCAGGAGCCTCGAATCTTGACTTGAGTTCCGGGTGCGACTGCGTGCCTATGCCGAAACCTGAAGGCCACTCGACAAACTCAACGAGCTTCTTGTCCATGGTGAGGCCAGTTATCCTCAGCCCTTTCTTGGCGAGTATCCCGCGGTAATCGTTGTTGAACTCGTACCTGTGCCTGTGCCTCTCGCTTATCACATGGCTCTTGTAGGACCTGTATGCTATCGAGTTCTTCTCCGGGAGCAGGCAGTCCTGCGCTCCAAGCCTCATCGTTCCTCCTTTATCGGTTATCCTCTTCTGCGAATCGAGGAGAACTATCATCCTGTGCTTTGTCTTGGGATTGAGCTCTGAGGAGTTGGCGTCAGTGAGCCCTGCCACGTTTCTCGCGTATTCGACAACCATAAGCTGCATCCCCAGGCATAATCCCAGAAATGGAATATGGTTGGTCCTTGCATGCTCTATTATGTTGATCATGCCTTCTGTGCCCCTTGATCCGAAGCCGCCCGTGACTATTACTCCGTCCATCTTCCTGAATATATCATAACTGGCCTTTTTGTCGTCGTAGTCAGTGGACTCTACCCAGGTTATGTTGACCTTTGTGTCGGTGCCGGCCCCTGCATGGATCACAGCCTCCTTTACGCTCGCATACGAGTCCTTAAGGTGCGTGTACTTTCCCACTATCGCAATGTTAACTTCGCCCTTCGGGGAGATCACCCGTTTCACGTTCTCCTTCCAGAGCTGCAGCTTCTTCTGGTTCGGCTTCTTTGCGTGAAGTCCCAGGTCCTGCAGCAGCAGCTTGTCGAATCCGACATTCATGAAGTGTAGCGGCAGGTTATACAGGGTCTGCTGGTCCTTGTCGTCTATTATCCTCTCCTTGCTCAGGTTTGCGAAGAGCGCAAGCTTCTCCTTCGTGCTCTCAAGCAAGGCGGTCTGGCTCCTGCATATTATGAAGTTGATGCGTATTCCATCCTGGAGTATGAGCCTGACCCCTATTTGCGCGGGCTTTGTCTTCTGCTCGCCCACCACGTCAAGGGTTGGAAGGTACGTAAGGTTGATGAAGACGACCTCATGCTTCAGCGCAAGCTGCCGCATGGCCTCGATGAAGTAGCTGTTCTCTATGTCGCCAACGGTTCCCCCCACTTCTATTATCAGGACATCAGGTTTCTTGGCCTCGGAGAGCTTCTCTATCCTGCTTATTATCTCATTTGTCAGATGAGGTATTATCTGCACCGTCTGCCCGAGATATCCGCCCTGCCTCTCCTTGGATATGATTGATCCGAAGAGCTTCCCTCCAGTTATGGAAAGGTCGCCGGTCATGCTCTTGTTCAGGAAGCGCTCGTATATCCCGAAGTCCATGTCCACTTCACTCTTGTCGTCGAGCACGAAGACCTCGCCGTGCTGGTAAGGATTCATTGTCCCGCAGTCAAAATTCAGATACCCGTCGAATTTAACAGGGAGAGCCTTGTAGTTGTAGAAGTCGAGCATCCTTAGTATCGAGGATGTGACGACGCCCTTTCCGAGCCCGCTCAGCAGCGAACCCAATACCACTACATATTTGGTGGGCATGAAATACATTGACCTATAACGCTTAAAAAGAATCTCCCTGAAGCGCTACACCATGATACACGCTCAGTGTATCAGGGCGAACATCACGAATATAGGTGCAAGGAGTATCGAAATGGTGCTCACTACCTTGATCATCGAGTTGAGCGCCGGACCGGCAGTATCCTTGAGCGGGTCTCCAAGCGTGTCCCCGACCACTGCAGCCTTGTGGGCATCGCTTCCCTTGCCTCCGAAGTGTCCATTCTCGATATACTTCTTCGCATTGTCCATGGCACCACCCGCATTGGCCATGAAGAGCGCGAGCATGAAGCTTGCAGGTATCATTCCTACAAGGAGACCTCCGAGCGCCTCCTTTCCTAGTATCAATCCGACTGCTATCGGTGTTGCGATGGCGATAATTTCAGGGAGTGCAAGAGACTTCAGTGCGTTGACGGTTGCTATGTCCACTGCTCTTGCATAGTCTGGCTTTGCCTTTCCCTGCATCAATCCTTTTATCGTCCTGACCTGCCTTCTCACTTCCTCAACCATCATGTTGGCAGCATGTCCAACCGCCTCCATGAGGAAGGACGAGAAGATGAAAGGAAGAAGCGCGCCTATGAATATGCCTGCAAGCACCAGCGGGTTGAGCGCATCTATTACTGTAATGCCTACTGCATGTGCAAATGCTACGAAGAGCGCTGTTGCAGAAAGCGCAGCACCTCCTATGGCGAAGCCTTTCGTTGTTGCCTTGGTTGTATTGCCTACGCCGTCAAGATGGTCGGTTATCTTCCTTATGCCGTGAGGCAGGTGGGACATCTCCGCTATTCCACCGGCATTGTCGGTTATGGGACCAAACGAATCTATTGTCAGTATCGTTGCTGTAAGTGAGAACATTCCTGCAGCCGCTATCGCAATTCCGTATACTCCTGCGGCAAAGTAGCTTACGAGTATTGCGGCTACCACAAAGATTGCAGGCATCCATGTTGACCTGAGGCCAACTGCCAATCCCATTATCACGTTGGTACCTGCGCCTCCCTTTGCGGCTGTGGCGATCTTTACGACAGGCTTGCTTCCTCCTCCTGTGTAATAATCAGAGACCCAGAAGAGCAGGAATGCAAGCGCAAGTCCCGAGATAACCGAAACAAAGTAGCCCACGGGCAGCGCAAGCGCATGTGTAAGTACTCCGTCCAGCACTGCTGCTATTACTACTGTTACAAGTATGCTTGTGTAAAGCGCCCTTGTAACATTGCCGTTCTTTACCTTCATTATGAATATGCCTACGACGCTGCCAAGTATGCCTATTATTGATAGGTAAATAGGATATGCGAATAGAGACTGTGATGCGCCTGCTATGCCGTTGGCTATTAGCAGTGCTGCAACAAGCGTGACGGAATAACTCTCGAATACGTCGGCTGCCATTCCTGCGCAGTCGCCTACGTTGTCTCCAACGTTGTCTGCGATTGTGGCAGGGTTGCGCACGTCGTCCTCAGGGAGGTTGAGTTCCGTCTTTCCCACAAGGTCTGCGCCTACGTCAGCGGCCTTGGTGTATATCCCCCCGCCTACTCTTGCGAATAGTGAGATCAGGGAAGCTCCGAATCCGAAGCCTATAAGCAGCGGTATCTGAAGTGTTGTGAAGTATGCAAGGAGCACGCCAAGTCCTATGAGCGAGAATCCGACAGCTGCGAATCCCGTCACTGATCCTCCAAGTATTGCTGTCTTGAATGCATGGTTAAGCCCCTTCTCTGCAGCCTTAGCCGTCCTTATGTTCGACTTAACAGCTATGCTCATTCCCAGATAGGCTGTGAGATATGATGTTGCTGCGCCTACTACGAATGCTATTACTATGCTTGTGCCGTGGTTTATGAAAAGGAATAATATTGAGAGTATTATGGCAAATACCACAATTGTCTTTAGCTGCCTGTTGAGGTATGCGTTTGCGCCCTCCTTGATCGCAAGGGCGATCTCCTTCATCTTTACGTTGCCCTCCTCCTGTTTCACGACCTTCCATGCTGCTACTGCTGCAACCACAAGTGCTAGCGCTCCTGCTAGTATACTGTAATAGTAGAACTCAACCATTATACCACACGTCCGTTGTAGAAATAGTTAGAGAATCTTTATAAAGCTTCTTCAGCGCGCTCACTTGACCGAGAAGGATCCTGCCGGAAGATGCTGCATTATATAGTCAATATCATTATATGCGAGCCTCTTCGCAATGTATTTCGCGGCATCAGATTTCTTCGTATTCCCAGGCTTAATGATCAGGAATCCCTTTATCCCGCGCCTCATGCATGTAAGCGAAGGAACTATCCTCACCTGCACTGCTCCTTCCTTGTCCTCTTCTGCAAATGCAGATAGCTCCAGAGGAATGTTCCTGAACCATTCGCGCTCGCCGCTCATCAGGAAACTGCCAGTACCAAGGGAACCCTTCCCAGTCGACTTTGTGATCTGCTCCCTTTTCAATGAATATACGCTTGCAGTGGAGCTGCCGTTCTCCCACGCGCTGGAATAACATGCGGCGAATTGCGCAACCTCCTCTCTTATATCCCTGGTCGAAGCGACCCCGTCCTTGAGTATCGTGACCGATGCGCCGAAGACGTCCGCATGGAAGAATAAATCATTCTGATCGAAGTGGCGCGAGTTGACCAATTCGTTTTGCTGCGCACTTCTTCCCCCGATTGCAAGCATTGAGTTGCTCGTGAAGAACCAGTTGAATTTCTCGTACCACTCCCTCTCAACCACCTTCTTGAGCTCCTTTTTCTCAACCTTCTTTTCCTGATGCCTTGTCAACTCTTCCTTGAGCTGCGCTACTGCCTTCTCGGCTCCCTCCGCCTTTTTCCTCGCCTTCTTGGACATCCCGAAATAGTCCTGGGCGTTCTCCTGGGCCGATTTCGTGAAGTCCACTTCAACGTCCATGCTCTTGATTTCCTCATTTCAGGTTAGTGACATCCTCCTCGGGCTAACGCCTGAGGCTTCCTCCCGCGTTAATCTGTGATGACGCAGGGTATGTTCCCAGTTCCTCGAGAACCGCCTCCTTTTGAGGTCTTACACTCTCTCCCTGAGCGTTACTTCGGGAGTATCCCTCCCTAGCTCTTATGAGTATTCCTCTTTTCTTTATTACAATTGCCGCATTTATATCCCTGTCCATGGCAATCCCACAGGCATTGCAGTGGTAAATCCTGTCACCTAATCCCAATGTTTCACCTAACTTCTTTATATTGCCGCAGTTGCAGCACTCCTGGGTTGAATTCTTTGCAGGGACACCCGTTACCTGCATACCGGCACTCTCAACCTTGTATGAAAGGAATTGGACAAACCTGTTCCAAGAAGCGTTACTGATTGCCTGTGCAAGGTTGTGGTTCCTTACCATGTTCTGTATGTCAAGTTTCTCTACTGAGAATGATGTGTATCCAGAATTGACAAGAGAATTGGAGAGTTTATGCATGAAGTCATTCGACTGGCTGGTTATGTTCCTCCACTCTATCTGCAGGCGTTCTTTTGCCTCCTGCCTCCCCCTGGAACCTTTATCCCTTCTTGCGACTATCCTCTGCCAACGCGCTATCTTCTTTGCCTTCTGCCTGAAGAACTTGGGTTTCTCTATCTTTGTACCGTCTGAGATCGCGATGAAAGAATTCAGGCCCAAGTCGATTCCTACTGGGTTAGTATCCTTTACTTCTGGAGGGTCTATCTCACTTGTTGTCGTGAAGACCGCATAATAATCTCCCGCCTCCTTCTTTATGGTGAGCGTCTTTATCTTCCCCCTCAATTTCCCTGTGCAATTCTATTTTCATGGTCCCTATTCTCGAGACCCGCAGCCTGCCCTTTTCGATCGAGAACGAACCGTTGTCCTGAGGGTATGTTATTGATTTGTATCTGTCGATAGGCTTGAATCGCGGGAATCCCGCCTTTTGTCTCTTACCGCTCTGTCTCTCCCTTACCCGCCTAAAGAAGTTCTGAAATGCCTTCATCACACGGTATTTTATCTCGCATCTCGCCTGCGAATAGAGTTTGAGGTACTTCTTCTCCTTTTCTATTTCCTTTGCAAATTTATTCAATGATCCCATTGAGAGTTTACCGTTTTCTTTCCTGTAGGAGGATATCGATTTCTCAAGGAGCAGGTTGTAGAATTCCTTTGCGAGAAGAAGCTGATTGTCTATCCCCTCCTGCCTCCTGAAGTCAGGATATACCCTGAATCTATATGCCCTTATAGATTCCATATTACTATTATTGAAGTATATTTTTATATACTTTAGTCTTCACCTCAGGCAGCTTATCCTCCCTATGCAGTCCTGAAAGTTCAATTCATCTCCGCCCTGAAAGGCACGGGTCTCTTGGTCAGTGGTTATTAACCTTCTGCTGCCTCTGAACAGAATATTTTTAAGGAAGACAGGCAGAGTATGTGGTGATTGGATGGCACTTAGCATCAGGCGCAACAGAGAGCCCCGGCCTTTTGACGAGGGAAGGTTCAAGGAGAACATGGTATACAGCTACGATGCGCTCCATCGGCTGCCTCGTGATGTCGACCATGCGCTCTTCAGGCTTTATTCCCCTCCCGGCGTGCTTGAAGGCAAGGACGCGGATTACACGCAGTACCACAGCGTTCAGAGCCTTTACCTGACCCGCAGGAAAGGTGGCGGTTGGGCAACAGAGGCAATAGCAGAGAACTTCGCCAACGACGAATCGTATCTCCGCAACATGCCCGATGACATAAACTTTGGGGACACACGGGTGAGCCGAAGGGCATTCGTAGCTCCCGGCATCGTCCTTCAATACGGATCCCGGGTGCCTGCATATGCAAAGGTGTTCAGAAACATAAACCCGAGCGTCAAGGTCGCAGCCTTCGCAAAGGTCGACGGAAAATACCTGAGCGCACTGCGGAAAACGAAGCCTCCCCGGAGATCTGAAATGAGCCCCTATTACTACTGGGGCTTTGCGCAGGTTCTAGGATACCACCTTTCCCCTTTCGGAAATGAGGGGCGCATCCTCACTGCCTTCACAGCAGGCCTTGCAACTGCCCTCTCAACGCACCTTTCAAGGAAAATGGATATGGACCTGCTCCTCAAGCTCAAGTTAAAATCACTTCTAAGAGGCAAAGCCGCCGGCGACGTTACGGCCTAAGCTGCAAATTCTCTCAATGCGCTACTAGTCCTATCAATTCAGAGACCACGAAGCCCATTATTCCGAGGATGAGTATCCCTATTATCACTATCTTAAGCGTGCGCATGAAGGTTTCCCTGTCGGGCCTGTAGCTTACGCTGAGGACATGCTTTGCGTCTGCATAGAAATCCGCCAATGACTTTATGGGATTGAAATTCATAAACAGCACTACCTGGTCTTTGTCTCGTCCTCGAAGATCCTGTCGAGGTCCATGTCCGTATTCTCAACTATCCTTCTCTTGAGTCCCGTTTCCGTGTATTCGGCGAACTCCACCCCTCCAAGCACGACCATTATGCGCAGCACATTCTTCTGCATGGTCGGGTCTATTCTCGCTCCCCACTTCATCATCGCATCCTCGCTTATCCTTCCCGAGACTTCCTGGAATATGTTCTCCGCCTCGCGCAGGGTGAGGTCGTCGCCTCCTATGATGTTTACAAGCGCCTTCTTCGCCGTTGAGAGGTTTACATCGAGCAGCGGGCTCTTGAGCGTATTCTCTATTGCAACTATCGACCTGTCAGTCGCCTGCGTCGCATTGGCCTCCCCGATTCCTATCACTGCGTAGCCGGAGTCCTTGAGCACGCTCCTCAAATCAGCGAAATCAAGGTTTACCATGCCCGGCTTCGTTACCATCTCAATGATTCCCTTTGTAGCCTTCGCAAGTATCTCGTCGCTTATCCTGAATGCCATGTTGAGCGGAAGGTCAGGTGCCACGGCAAGCAGCTTGTCGTTCGGTATTATTATCGTGGTGTCTGTGACCCTCTTCAGCTTCGCAAGCCCCTCCAGCGCATTTCTCATTCTCACCTTGCCCTCGCTTGTGAAAGGAAGGGTGACGATTGCAACTGTGAGCGCCCCAAGCTCCTTTGCCTCGTGCGCTATGACTGAAATTGAGCCCGTGCCTGTCCCGCCTCCGAGCCCGCATGTGAGAAAGACGAGCTGCGCGTCGCTCAGAAGGTGCCTTATGTCCTCCTTACTCTCGATTGCAGCCTCCTCTCCGACTTTAGGATCGCTTCCAGCGCCAAGCCCTCTTGTAGACTTCTTTCCGAGCAGCACTTTCCTCGAGGCTCTTGTGCGCGCAAGGTGCGGCGCATCCGTGTTCATTGCTATGAGCGTCGTTCCCTCTATGTTGAGCTCCGACATTCTCGTAGTGGTGTTCGATCCACTGCCCCCAGCTCCCACTACGTATATCTTGGGCTTTGCTGACTCAATGAACTTGAGCAGCTCCTCATCATCAACAGAGGTAAGGTTCTGTGGTGGGTTTGGAGCAGGTTCTGCCATTCGGATCATTCCATTGGAAATAGTCGCAATGCAATTAATATACTGCAAAGGAATAAAAAGACTTCTGGACTTCTGAGGAAGCGGCGATTGGTTCGGCGACACTCTTTTATTACTTAATGTATAGTAGGTATGGGTTCAATGGACATCGAGTCAAGGCTGGAGCTCGTAAAGGAGGCTCCCACAGAGGAGATCGTTACTGAGAACGAGATGCGAAGTCTCCTTGAAACAAAGGCGCGCCCTGTCCATTACATAGGCTTTGAGATAAGCGGGATGCCGCACATAGGTCACATACTCGTTGCGGGAAAGAAGATCAATGACTTCGACAAGGCAGGGATAAAAACGCAGGTCTGGCTTGCCGATTGGCACACGATGGCCAACAACAAGCTCGGAGGGGACTGGGACAAGATACTGAAGATCTCGCAGTTCTACAAGAAGCTCTTCAACATCTACTGCCCCAACACAAAGGTGGTGCTCGGCTCCGATCTCTATAAAGGAAACGACGATTTCTGGAAGCTCGTGATGCGCATGGCCTCCAAGACAACCATGGCCAGGGCGACCAGGACCCTGATCATACAGGGCAGGAGCGAGAAGGACGTGCTTCATGTATCGCAGTATCTTTACCCGATAATGCAGGCTGCAGACATACATGCCCTTGGAGCTGACATACCCCACTCGGGGATAGATCAGAGACGGGTGCACATGCTCGCAAAGGAGCTGTTCAGGGAAATGGGCCTTGGGAGCGTAGTGCCTGTGCACCATCACCTGCTCGCAAGCCTTTCAGAGCCTCCGAAGGTTGCGGAATCGGCTGAGAAGGAGGAGATCGTCGCGGCGATGAAGATGAGCAAGTCGAAGGCTGGCTCCGCAATACCTGTGCTTGCAAGCGACGATGAGGTAAAGGCTACGCTAAAGAACGCATGGTGCCCCGACGGCGTCGTGGAAAACAACCCTGTGCTCGAACTCTGCAAGTACGTCATCTTCCCGATAGACAAAGAGCTATTTGTCGAGAGGCCTGAAAAATTCGGCGGAGACATCGAATTCGCCTCGTATGACGAGCTTGAGAATACCTTCAGGGAGAAGAAGCTGCATCCGATGGACCTGAAGAACAGCGTCGCCGCTGCGATCTCAGGCATGCTCGACCCGATAAGGAGATCGTTCACTCAGAAGGAGAAGGAGGAGCTTGCATCGCTCTAATTGCGCGGCAGCAGAAACCTTAATAAGTCTGTTCTTATAACTGAGTTATAAAATATCAAAAAGGCCTAGTGATGATCAACGCATACCTGACAATACTGCTATCTTTCGTGATGGCCTTATCCGTATTCCTCTCCATGCCGATAATCTTCAGCAAGGGCATGAAGACAAAGCACATGCTCTTCCTGAATGCAGGGGCGATAGGGATACTCGCCTTCCTTCTCGTCGATATCTACGGCGACGTGGCAAGCGTCTTCGGCAGCAATAATATAACAAATCCGCTGCTTCTCATATTCATCGGAGGTTTCGCACTGGCATTCCTCTTCTTCGTGACGCCAAAAAGCAGCAGGGATCCTGAGGAGAATCCGAAGAGGACTTCGGTGCTGGCTGCCGTAGGCATAGGATTCCAGAACCTTACCGAGGGCCTTCTATTCGGCTCGGCAAGCGCGCTTGGGCTTGTTTCGATTTACGTTATAACGGTCATTGCATTCTCACTGCAGAACATCACGGAAGGATTTCCTATCGCCGCTCCGTTGGTGGGCCTGAAGAAGCAGATAGAGAAAAGATTCGTCGTTGGCGCTTTCCTGATAGGCGGACTGCCCACTATAATAGGAACGCTGATAGGGCTTGTCTTCTTCTCCAACTATTTTGTCATTTTCTTCGATTCGCTGGCAAGCGCCGCAATCCTCTACATAGTCCTTGTCCTATTCCACGTCAACATGAACAGGAGCGCCAAGGAGGCGAAGGATAACCGCAGACTAAAAGGATACTATGTCTGGTTGACATACGCGGGCATACTCGTAGGATTTGTAATCGCATATGTGCTCAACTATGCAGTAACCTATTAGGCTCGCGCAGCGCCCATGCGGATCGAATCGCCAACCTTTATCCTGTACCGCGAAACGCCTCCAGCCGCAAGCTCAAGCACATATCTCGAGTCTTTTGACGGCCTATGGGTCTCACAATCTAGCACAGACTTGCAAGGCTGGGCATCCTTCTTTATGTTCACAACCTTGCCATCCCTGTCCATCCAGACTATGTCTATGCTGAACCTCATGTCCATCATCCATATTCCCCACCTTGATTCCCTTCCGAAGACAAATAGCATTCCTTCGTCCGGTTTCAGGCTTTCCCTATACATCAGCCCAACCAGCTGCCTTGCGAAGTTGTCAGCAACAAAGACCTTTATCCTTTTTCCATTGCACATCACCGCCGATGTCTTGAAGCTTGTAAGCCTGTAGAATATCCAGTTTATGACCATGCTCATTCCTTTGTTGAGAGGGTCTCGTATACTTCCGCTGCGCCCCTCAGAAGGATGTATATGACAAGCAATGCGACGAGGACGTATCCTATCCAGAGCGGATATCCCCAGACATAGACGAATGCAAGGTATGAGAACGCAGCGAACTTTACGACATTTATCCCGCTCCTTCCTATGCTTGACGAATAGACCAGCCTTGCGAAAGAGGTCTTCATCTTTGACGACGTCCCTTTCGCGCCCATCAGCGCATCGACAAAGGAATGCCTCACAACTATTATCAATAGGACAAAGAGAGGAATTACCATCACATAGGTATAAACGATCCAGAACGCATATTCAACTACGCGGTCCCCCGCGACATCTATCCTCGGCCCGTACTTTGCGGTCTTTGCAAGCCCGAGCTTGACCTTCTTCACCTGCTCCCCGTACTTCTGGTCGCCTCTTGAAGCCCGGATGTATTGCGCCAGCGATATCCTGCCCTTGCTTCCCTCCCAGACAGCAGCATAGCCGTCGGCAGCGTCAAGGAGCATCGCAAAAGCGATCAATGCTGTTATGAGAATGGGACTTACTTTGGCTATAATCAGGTACACTGCGACTATTCCGAGCGCCGTGCGGAAGTATGTCACTGCATCTGCTGCTCTCATCTAATCTCGAATTTTCTATGCATCTGCAACCCATTTAAGAGTATTGGTTCAATAGACTATTTGCTTGTGCCAAAGTCTACAGTGTTTAGAATGCTAGATCTCAACAAGAAGGAAGAGGAGGTAATTGCATACTGGAAGAAGGAGGGCATACTAGAGAAAGTGAGGGAGAAGAACAGGCAGGGAAAGCGATTCTACTTCCTTGACGGCCCTCCCTACGTCACTGGAGATCTGCATCCCGGGCATATCTGGGTCAAGTCGCTCAAGGATCTCTTTGTAAGATATAAAAGGTACCGCCGCTTCAACGTGATGGACAGGGCAGGTTATGACGTTCACGGCCTTCCTATAGAGAACAAGGTTGAGAAGGAGTTGGGCATAGCCTCAAAGAAGGAGATAGAGACAAGGATCGGCGTTGAAGAGTTCGTCAAGAAGTGCAAGGATTATGTGCAGAAGTATGTGGGAAGGATGGATGCGGATTATGAGAGATATGGCATCTCATTGAACTTCAAGGATCCCTACCTTCCCTATACAAAAGAATACATGGAAACGGCATGGAGCCTTTTCAAGGCCGCATCTGACAAGGGCTTCCTTTACGAGGGAAAGAAGACTCTCATATACTGCCCCCACTGCGAAACTCCGCTTTCGCAGGGAAGCATGGAGGTGGAATACAGGGATGACGATGACCCGTCGATATTCGTCCTTTTCAAAGTTGACGGGACAAAGTCAGCATCAAAGACCGAGCTCGGCGAGGACTCATACCTGGTTATATGGACCACAACGCCATGGACGCTTCCCGCAAACGTCGCAGTCGCAGCAAATCCAAAAGCTCGTTACGTCATCGTTAAGATGGGTGACAAAAGGCTTATACTCGCAAAGGACAGGCTCGAAGCCTTCTCAAACCTTATGAAGGAGAATCTTGTAATACTTAGTGAGTTTTATGGAAGCGAGCTTGATGGCGCCCTCTACATAAATCCGCTTGAGCAGAAAGTGCCAAAGCAAAAGGAACTCAGGAAATACCACAAGATAATCCTCTCAGAGGAGCTTGTCTCGATGGGCGAGGGGACCGGGCTGGTGCACATTGCCCCAGGCCACGGGATAGAGGACTACGGGATTGGCCTGAAATATAAGATGCCGATTTTCTCCCCTCTGAATAGCGATGCCACATATAATGATGAAGCTGGGGGATACAAGGGATTGCTTGTTCCCGTCGAAGCGAACAAGGCGGTGATAACGGATCTCGAATCGCTAAAGGTCCTGCTTCATGGAGGAACCATAAGGCACAGCTACCCGCACTGCTGGAGATGCGGATCAAAGCTCATCTTCATGGCAACCACGCAATGGTTCTTCAACGTCCAGAGGATGAAGAAGAAGCTGCTGCGTGAGAACGAGAAGACAAGATGGCATCCCGAAGAGGTGAAAGGGTGGCAGAGGTCAGTTCTCGAGAACTCGCCTGACTGGACCGTTTCAAGGCAAAGGTACTGGGGAATACCAATGCCGATATGGAGGTGCAAGGGCTGCGGAAAGATTAGTGTCATCGGCTCCATCGGAGAGCTCAGGGAGCATGCCGTTGACAAGAAGGCTGCCGAAGCGCTCAATGACCTTCACAGACCATACATCGACAGGATAATGCTGAAGTGCGATTGCGGATCGGAGAGGGAGCGAATAAAGGACATACTTGACGTGTGGTTCGATTCAAGCTCCGCGTTCAGGGCAAGCCTCAGCAAGGAGACGTTCGGAGAATTTCTTGCCACGGAGCTGATAGTTGAGTATGTTGAGCAGATACGCGGCTGGTTCCAGTACATGCTCAAGACCAGCATGATGGTCTATGGCAAGCGCCCGTTCAACCACATCGCAGTGCATGGAATACTATTCGGAACTGACGGTAAGAAAATGAGCAAGAGCCTTGGCAATTTCAAACCCCTCTCAGAGATGATAAAGTCCGTCAGCGCAGACGGATTCAGGATGTGGTGCCTTGATTACAACCCGATACTCAACAGGAACCTCAACGATTCTGAAATAAAGGAGAACGAGAAGGCAGTCACAATACTCCACAACATATCCAATCTTCTTTCCGAATATCAGGAAACAATAGGGCACAAGCCCAAGCTCAAGACGAGAATCTCCACAAAGAAGCTCGATGAGATTGACTCGTGGATAGTGTCAAGGACAGAGACTCTTGACGCGACAGTAACTGCAGGACTTGATGCATACGAGGCATTCAGGGCAACATCCGCAATAAAGCAGTTTATAATAGAGGACCTCAGCAGGTTCTACCTCAGGTTTGCAAAGAAGAAGATACTCTACGAGGACAAAAGGAGGGCGAAGGCGACCCTCGATGTTGCAAATTACGTTCTCAACAAGGCGCTTATACTTGCATCTGTTGTCATGCCTTTTGTCGCTGAATCAGTGTACCTGGAAAGATACGCAACTCAGAAAAGTATTTTCCTTGAATCGTGGCCAAGGCCGAACAAGAAGGCGGTCAACGGCGAACTGGAAAGCTCAATGGAGATAGCAAAGGATACCATAACCGCAATACTCTTCAGCAGGGAGAAGGCAGGTATCAAGCTGAGGCAGCCGCTGGCCAAGGCGACGATAGAAATCACGGATGATCACGCATACGCCGTTCTCCAGAAGCTCTCATACCTGATAACCGATTATACAAACATAAAGCACCTTGAGGTGAAGCAGGTCGAGGCGTTCAGCGTCGAGATCAGGCCCAGCTTTGCGAAGATAGGCCCTGACTTCAAGGAGAAGGCAGGCGCAGTTGCAGAGTCATTGAAGAGCGCAGATGCCGACAAGATGGTCAAGGAGATAGACACGAACGGCTATTACCCGCTCCATACTGCAAGGGGAACCGCAGACATCAGATCAGAGCACTTCACAGTGATAAAGAGGCTCCAGAAAGAGAATGCCGTGTCCTTCAACCACGGCATAGCATACGTTGACAGGGAGATAAGCGGAGAGCTCAGGGAAGAAGCGCTGATACGCGAGTTCGAAAGAGGGGTTCAGCTCGCAAGGAAGTCATTGCGGCTCAGAAAGGCCGAGAAGGTCGTTCTGTATTACCAATGCGCCCCAGAAGTCGCGCTGGTCATAAATGGAAACAGGAAAAAGATATCAAAGGACGTCAATGCGCTTGAAATAAGGGAAGGCATAGTGGCGATTCTTGAAGCAAAAGAGATCGACCTTGACGGAGAGACCGTAAGAATAGCGTTGGAAAAGAAGGGCTAACCAAAAGTATATATACCTGTTCATACTAATTCTTACTGGTTGGTAGGAATGGAGCTTGAAAGGACAATAAGCGAGAAGGGCCAGGTAGTTATACCAAAGGATGCCAGGGAAAAACTGGGACTTAAGGCAGGCTCTGAAATCGTCTTCGAAGTAGAAGGGGATGTGATTTTAATAAGAAAGAAGCTGAGCCCAAAGGAATTTTTAGAGGAATTTGCCAATGTGCCTAAAAGGGTCAGGGGACTAAATGCAAAGAAGATTAAGAGAATATTGGAGGAGGAATATGAAATACCTTGATGCAAATGTGTTTATATACATGGCCTTATCTGATCGCTCAGAGGCCAAATTTATCTCCGCCAGGAAAATCCTGGAAAGTATAGTAGGCGGTACAACCCCGGGAGCAACCAGCACGCTTACCTGGGACGAGCTTGTATGGGCGATAAGGAAGATCGGCGGCATCGAGGTTGCAAGAGATGAAGGCAGAAAATTTCTGTCCCTCCCCAGGTTAAGGCTCCTGGCTGTCGATGAACGCATATTGCATGCTGCCCAGCACATTGCAGACACATATGGCCTCAAACCGAGGGATGCAATACATGCGGCGTGTTGTATCGAGAATGGCATAGAAGAGCTAATAACGGATGACTCTGACTTTGATCATATCGACGGCCTAAAAAGAATACCACTGGAGAATGCCGCCAAGTCTCTCTAGTAAGGAATCAGGCCTGGTCGCCGGTCATGCCCTTGAAGGCCGTCCTCCTCTTCATCATGGACCAGCAGTCCTTGCATATGACTATTCGCACTGTCTTGCTCACTCGCCTTGAGCTCTTCACGCAGTTTGAGCATATCTTCCTGTTGCAGTACCTGCAGACCTCGTGCTTGTAAATGTCACGGCTGCATCTCTCGCATAGCATAGAATCATGGTTAAGAATTTCTACTTTTATATGATTGGCAAGCTATAAAAAGGATATGCTTGCCGAGGCGTTCATTGCCCTTTGTGCAGCTGCCTGACCATCTCCATCATCTCCGGCACCGTTGCATGTTTGATGGCATCCGTATCGCGGAGCAGCTGGGGCGCGGCGCTGTGCCTCACCAGGCGTATCAGTTCATGCACGACCTCTATGGGATGCCTTACCACATCCAGAGGGTGCACTGCGCCAGATATCCAGTCCACCGTTATATCGAAATGCTCGTTGACGTAGATCCTATGGACTGGGTTCCCAGCCGCATTTGAAGCGTTCACTTCCACCATGCAGCCCTTTGACTTCCTGAAGTCTTTCCTCGTGACAAGCAGGCCCCCTACGGCCTCGGTGGCTACAGTTGCCCAGAGGTCGCCAAAATCTTTCTGCGTGTTGGTTGCGGCAAGCCTGTTCTCCATTTCCATGGGGAAGATTGTGGTTGAGAATACCTGGCCGTTTGCAGAAGTCTTGCCCTGGCCCAGATATACCGGAACGCCCTGCAGGTATAGGGTCGCGACATGAAGGCGCGCCCAGTTCCTGGGCTTGTTCTCCATTCCCTCGCTTGTGAGCGGCCCTATGGCAAAGAAGACATTTACACCGACTGAGGTCCTGGATCTTATGTTCTCTACTATGATCTCCTTGACATCCTTGATCCTCAGTTCGCTGCCTCTCTCCTCGTGCTCGCGAAACAGCTTTGACATGCTGTCATGCAGTTCCGAAGCTGGAAAGCGACTCGCCGGAGGTATGTAGATCTCTGCAGTGCGCTCTTGCGCTCTTCTCTCAAGAATTGCTCCTCTCATGTTTTTACCGCATGGAACCTAGAGGGAATAGAGTTCACACTAATTAGTTTTGAAATTGCCCTATCCTTCCCGGATGCCATATCATAATACAAAGAGAGTCTTTAAAAACTTTTTGTTTTATTCTGCAGCATCAGCCTCCTTGTCTCTCCCTTGTCCCAGGGGAAGACGACCCACCTGTCGACCTTCCTGAGAAAGTAATCCGGTTCGAATTTGCTCCATGGCTTCTTGAAGAGCACAGCTGTCCTAAGCTCCTTGGGTTTTCTCTTCCTGATATAAGCGCTGACCAGTTTCATTGTGTCGCCGTGTTCCACAAGGTCGTCGACAAGGAGGATCCTGCCGCCTTTTATCCCGTCTGTTAAAGTGGAGAGTATGCGCGGTTTTGTCCTCTCTTCCTTTCCTATGCCTGTGTAGGACTTTACGTTTATTATGTCGACCTTGACGCCAAGCTTGTCTGCTATTACCATCGCCAGAGGCACACCGCCCCTCGCTATGCCTATGACGAGATCGAATCTCTTGCGCTTCGCGCTTATTTTTCTTGAAAACGCTGAGGCCATCCTGCCGTATTCCGCCCAGTCGATATACCAGAGATCGGCCATAGAAATATTTATTGTGAAATGTTTATATAACACCGTAGCAATAGCAATATGGAAGGAATTGGATTATCCTAGGGCACTCTCCCGATGGTTCAGCAAGGTTTTTGGCATGGCAATTTCAAGGACTCAAGGCAAGGAGGCTCAGCAGGAAAGAGGCCTGGCGCTGAGAGGAGCGTGGGACATGGATGACGTGCTAATTGTTATGAAGAGCGCTGTGCTCAGGCGTGCTGACGATATGTATGGCATATCGGCTCAATTGGGCAGGCAGGTTACTCTTGATGACATAACCGAATATCGCATACAGGACAATTTCAAGGACCTGGTTACAACTGAGCAGATCCGCTTTGTCATAGAGGAATATTACCGCAGTCCCGAGAGGATAGAGCCTTCGCACCCAAAGCTTTCCTCGATAGTGGAGAGCAACGCAGCATTTGCTACGCTTGATGTCGTATCTGCATCCATTGCTTCCGATGGTACAATCCCCCGCATACTCGAATCGCTCGCGATATCAACGCATTTCGAAAGGATTATACAGGTAGGCGGCTCTTCTGAGAAGGCAAAGCTTCCAGGATACGATTTCTGCGTTGAGGACCATGGCGGTGTAGCTGTGGACTTCGCCTCTTCAGGCAGGCTTGCGATACTCGTCAGGAGGCCGTGGAATTACAAGGTTCAGAAAACAGCAGAGGAGACTCCAGGAAGCAGAATACTCCTTGTAGGGGACGTCAGCCAGGCTGAGAGCGCCCTGCTCGCAAATCTCGGCAGGATGAAGAGGGGCTAATTCCTTATGACTATGTCTGCGCGAGCCTTTGTCGGAGCCACATACTTCGCGTGCATCGGCTCCAGCACTTCGTGGAAATACTTTTCCTGTCCCTCGAGTGTCACGCCGCCTACAAGCCTCTTTCGTGCAAGTATCCTCTTCAACCGCTCCTCTTTCGAAGATTCGACGAATATCCTCAGGTCGGCTGCCCCACTTATCTTGTCATGCAGCGCAAACAAGCCCTCTATTATGATGATGCTCTTAGAAGAGAATGGCGCGTAGCCTACCCTAGCGCTCTTCACATAGTCGAATATGGGCTTCTGGATCTGCTGCTTTTTCTTCAGCGCCTTTATGTCCTGCGAGAATTTCTCCATATCAACGTAGTCTGGATGGTCCCTGTTCATCTCCCGTCCTTCCCTGATTTCTTTCTCTACGAATCCCCTCCCTTTGAAATAATCGTCCATTGGCAGCAACGCGGCGCTGTTGCCGAATGCCTCCTTGATCTTGTCCGCAATCATCGTTGTCTTACCGGAACCCGATCCTCCGGCTATCTGCACTATTATCGGCTTCTCCCTCGAGGCTATCATCTGGCCTATCGCATCGATTGCAACTTGCACGCCCTCGTCGACGCTGAACTCCTCCATGCTATATACTTGCCTTATCTCGCTTTTAATAGTTTCGAGGGCTTGTGAAATCCCTTGCGTTTACGCATGAGGATGAAAC
>CAYQOG010000010.1:0-27977 GCA_964419095.1 Microcaldota archaeon | reverse complement strand
TATCCGCAGCCTCGGGAAACGCTTTTATACCTCAACTGCCTATCTATCTTCATGCAGGAAAGGAATGGCGTCAAGGAAGTAAGCTTCGATGAGGCATTGGGGATGATGAATGGCGGCAATGCCAAGTTCGTCTGGCTGGGAAGGGAGCCGCTAGAATACATAGCGAAGCTGCTGGAGCTTGACACCAGCAAGGCTGTGATGATACCACCGAGGAGCCTCATAGAGGGCAACAGCGAGGGGATAGAGAGTCTAAAAGGATCAATATTCGTCTGCTACCACGGCAATACCTCTGCTGTGGTCGCCAAGTCCCTGAAATCAAGGTTCGGAATAGACTCGTACAGCCTTAAAGGAGGAGTCACTGCCATCGTTGGCGAGATATTCTAAGCGCCGCCTTGACCATCTGCTTCTTTATATTAAACTTCACTCGGCATCTGCGCGCTTCTTCTCCATCATGTGCAGTGCTATGAAGGACTGCAGCTGCGGGTATGAGAGCACTCCTACCGGCCTTCCGCTCTTCTTCACAACCGCCAGCGCTATATCTGCCGTTGCGAGCTTGCCCATTCCGTCGGACAGCGAGGAATTGGCATCAAGCGCTATCACAGGTATGGCAATCTCGCTTATTCTTTCCACGGAGCCTGTCTTCGCCTTCCTGCCTACGTCAACCACACCGTAGCCCTTCTGCAGCCTCGTGATTATCGTATGCTCTCCGCTGCTCCTCATCCTCTTATAGAGCTGCTGCACCGAGGCGCCAGGGTCCATGTAAGCGAAGTGCCTGCTCATCGCATCCGAAACCTTCACGCCCACGGTATTCCTCCTCACTATCACGCTGTTCTCCTCCGCCTTCATGCCTCCATACAGGAACACCACGGTTATCGCGGTAAGTGCAAGGTCCCCGAGCTGCTCACTCAATGGATATGCTGTATAGAAAAGAAGCCATACAACGGTAACGACTACGATGAGCACAAGAAGTACCTTCGTCACCTTTGCCGTTATCATAGTTGCGTCGAAAAAGTTATGGTTTCTCTGCATGTAGCTCCTGAAAAGTCTTCCCCCATCCATGGGAAATGCAGGTATTATGTTGAGCACTCCGAGGAAGACGTTGAGCAGGAAGAGCAGATTCAAGAGCTGATGCACCGCCCCTGCGGGAGAGATTACGGCGAAGACTCCGAATACCCCTCCGAGGAACAGGCTCATGAGAGGCCCAACGACCGATATGTTGAATTCTATCCCGGGGTCTATCCTCGTGCTGTCTATCACCGATGCTCCTCCAAAAGGCAGAAGCACGATCCTGCTCACCTTGACGCCGTTCCTTCGCGCAGTAATCGAGTGCGCAAGCTCATGCACGAGCACGCATATGAAGAGCAGTATGAGCAATAAGCCGAATGCGGTGTCAAGGAAGAGGAACGCAACTACCATGAATACGAAGATCCAATTAAGCTCTATCGGTATGCCCAGAATGCTGCCTATGCCTATGGAACCCTGAGAAGCCATGATACCTGTTAATTATGCCGCAGCGAGGCTTATAAGTCTGCACACTAATCTTCATATTATGCTGACTTCCTTCATCAAGGGAAATCCCGCGCTGATGATAAACAAGGAAAAGCTCCTTGTCGTGAGCGACCTCCACATAGGCAACGAATTCAAGCTCGCCAGGTCCGGCATATATTTTCCCGAGGCAACGAAGAGGATGGCCCTTGGGATACTGGAACTCTACAAAAAGCACAAAGTCAGGGGCATAATCTTCCTTGGCGATCTCAAAGAAAGCATAGGCTATCCCCCAAGGGACGAATTCGATGCGCTCGCATCGTTTTTCCATTATTTCAGGAACGTAGAGATGCGCATAGTCAAGGGAAACCACGATGCGCACATAGCCGAGCTACTGAAGCGCATAGGAATCAGCATCTTTCCAGTGAATGAGATTCTCCTCGACAGAATAGCACTGATACACGGGAATGCCATGCCAACGCCTGCGGCGATGAAAAAGGACCTGATAATCGCAGGGCACTCGCACATAGCCATAGATGTCAATGGTAAGGCAGAGAAAGGATGGCTCATCTCAAACATAGGCAAAGGGGCGTCAAAGCAATACAAAGGCTACAACAAAAGGGTAAAACTCCTGGTTATGCCCGCATTCAGTCCCCTAATAACAGGAGTCAGGGTAAAGGCGGAATCGGAATGGTCCATGCCCCTTCTCAGGAACAGGGTCTTCGATGCTGCAAAAGCGAAGACCTACGATCTGCAGGGTAGGCTCCAGGGCCGCGAATAGGTCAAGGAGGATTGTACTGGTTGCTCCACGTGTCAATCTGGGTCTGGTTCACTATCCTCCCATCATCCGCGTTGCCGCTGTAATCATCGCCGTTGCCATTGAGCGGCCACCAGCCTACCAGATACTGCAGGTCTATCGGAACTCCCCCTACACCCTCATCATACAAACCTGTTATCTCGACAGGGGACAATGAGGCATTGTAGAGCTGCATGTTCGATAGAGAGCCATTGAACCATTCCGCCTCTCCATAGCCGTTGTAACCTTCCGATATCGCGCCTATCGTGAAATTTGCATTGGAAAAGGCTATGTTGCCCGTAACAACTGAACTGCCGATCTCGGCGCCGTTCGCATACCAGTATTTCTCATTGCCCTGCATGCTCACAGCAAGGAACATCCACTTGCCGAAAGCAGCGCCAGGTATGGGAAAGCTTTGACCTATCCAATTGCCAGTAGTATCCCACTCAAGGCAGAAGCCGGGGCTGTTGCTCGGCGTGCATGCATGCGGGTAGTTGTTATAGTCTATCTTCATGCCGTACTGGTTCTCCTTATCTATCACGTCATGATATGGCGACCCTTTCACAAGCACCCACCCTGCAATCGTGATATTGTTTCCCCGCAGGTTCAGTCTGCTTGCAATCGTATTAGAGCCATTCACAGATACATATCCTCCAACGCCTCTTGCCTGTAGCACGTATTCGGGAAGAAGGTTGTTGCATATGCCTTCCGTATTCAGATACGAATCGGAGCCGATTCCGCCTGCCCTATACACCTGACAGGAACCGGGAGGAGCCTTGGGAGCTAAATTGGCACTGCCGAATATGCCAAGGTAATATAGCACGGCCACTATTATGGCGCTTGCGAGGATCGCCCATCCATAGGTCATCAGATATTCCAGTGTCGACTGGAGCTCCACACTTCCTCCTCCTGCCTTCCTCGCTGCCACCATCAATAGAGTATCTTTCAAAAGGAATAAAAGGCAAAGACTTTGCGAATAGAGAATATAAACGGGAAAGGAGAATATAGTGAATGATGACCATGAAGCTCAACAAGCTTACAAGGGAAGAGGAGCGTGTCATAGTGAACAAGGGAACTGAGATGCCCTTCACTGGTGAATACGACAACTTCTACAAGCCCGGAACATACATCTGCAGGAGATGCGAAGCCCCATTATACAGGTCCAAGGACAAGTTTGACGCGCACTGCGGCTGGCCTGCATTCGATCAGGAGATAAAGGGAGCCGTCAAGAGGCTTTCCGATCCTGATGGAATGAGAATAGAGATAGAATGCGCAAGATGCGGCGCTCATCTCGGCCACGTCTTCGAAGGCGAGAGACTGACGCAGAAGAACACAAGGCACTGCGTAAATTCAATCTCGATTAAATTCATACCTGACAAGGATGAGAAGAATGAAAAGTGATACTGAGACAATAGTCCTGGGAGGCGGATGCTTCTGGTGCACAGAGGCAGCGTTCGCGGTCTTCAAGGGCGTAGTAAAGACTACAGTCGGATATGCAGGCGGCACGACTTCAAATCCAAATTACGAGCAGGTATGCAGCGGAATGACCGGGCACGCGGAGGTAATGCAGCTGGAATACGATCCAAAGATAATGCCGCTCGAAAAGATCCTTGATGTTTTCTTCACAATGCACGATCCGACTTCGCTGAACAGCCAAGGCGCAGACTTTGGCACGCAATACCGCTCTGCGATATACCACACAACAGACGGGCAAAAGAAAGCCATAATCGCATTCATCAAGGAGGCCCAGAAGAAATACACGAAGTCAATAGTAACGGAGGTCAAGAAGCTCGACAAGTTCTATCCTGCCGAGGAATACCACCAGCGGTATTTCGAGAAGAACCCATACGCGAGTTACTGCGCATTCGTGGTAAGGCCCAAAGTCGACAAAGTGAAGAATGAATTCGGACTCAAATAACAAGTCCATAGGAAAAGCGATATAAATCAGGAAAAGAGAATCTATGCATGGCAATTTCGGAAAGCATACTGATAGTCATAGCGATAATCGTCTTCTTCATAGCCAGGATGGCGTGGAGGGGCATCAAGGGCACAAGGTATTCGGTAACAAGTCTCTTCATGCGCCCGATAATCTATCTGGTCCTCACGGCATTCCTGATCATAGGCCTGCTCATATGGCAAGACGCACTGCTTGCAGTAGTGGCCGCAGCCGGAGTCCTCATAGGCCTGGAGCTTGGAAAGAGGGCCAACATATTCGAGAAGGACGGCAAGGTGCTCTACAAGAGGTCAAACGAGGTCACTATCCTCTGGCTAGTCGCCTTCGTCATAAGGATAAGCATAGATTTCTTCCTCAATCCGGCGCTGAACAGCCCTACCGCATTCAACAGCACTGCCAATTTCTCGATAACTTCGATCTTAGTGGCTTCAAGCGCATTTGAGAGCAGCCCCTGGGTATTCGGCGCGGACCTCCTGCTTGCCTTCAGCGCCGGGCTTCTACTTGGAGAGGCAATTGTGCTCTACAGGGGCTTCAACAAGAAGTACAGGGGAGTCGCAGACTCTAAGTCCTAGGTCAGCCCACATTGGTCCTATTGAATGCATATACTGCAAGCGAGACCATGATTATCATCGAGACTATCATGGCGAGCAGGTCTATCCATATAGAGAATGTGCCTGCGCCAAGCAGTGCATTCCTCAGTCCATCGACCCCGTATGTCAAAGGATTGACGTATATTACGTATTGCACAGCTGTTGGAAGTGCAGATGCAGGGAATATGCTGTCGGAGAGGAAGAAAAGCGGCATAGTGAAGAAGCTCGTCACCAGCTGAAAGCCCTGGAAGTCATTTATCATGGATCCCAGAGTCAACCCAAGACCTATGAAGGTGCCTGCTATCAGCGCCATGAAGACCGGAGCAAGAATCGTGTACACGGTCACGTGCGGCTGGAATCCCACCAAAAGCGCAATTGCAACCACAAGTATGCTCTGCAGCACTGCGGTTGTTCCGCCTCCAAAAATCCTCCCTATTACAATAGATGCTCTCGAATTAGGCGTTACAAGTATCTCCTTGAGAAAACCGAATTGCCTGTCCCACAGGACAGCAGAGCCGGTGAATATTGACGTGAAGAGCAATGCCATGCCTATTATCCCCGGAACTATGAAATTGAAATAGCTGCCACCAGTCGCCAGGTGTATCAGGCTTCCAAGGCCCAGGCCCAAACCCAGCAGGAAGATGATCGGCATCATGAGCATCCCTATTATTCTCGACCTGGCCCTTATGAACCGCTTCATGTCGCGAAGCCATAGAACATATATCGCATTTGTATCCATGTTATCGCCTATTCCACCTGTTCCTCATGGCTCTCATCGTATCCATTGCGCTTCCGGCCTCTTCCCGTATGGTCTTGCCTGTGTAATGTATGAATACATCCTCGAGGCTTGGCTTGTGCAATCCTACAGAAAGTATTGTGACATTATGTTTCCTGGCCAGAAGTACGATGTCAGGTATCCGCTTTTCTCCTTCCTCAACCGCCAGGTCCACAAAATCGTCGTGCTTAGAAGCTGTCTTCACCCATTTCAAGGCCTTTAGCGTCTTGACAAACGAATTCTGGCTCTCCTCTCCTATTTGCAGCGAGATGACATCGCCGCCAAGCTTGTTCTTCAGCGCCTTTGGAGTATCCAGCGCGACTATCGTTCCATGATCTACGAATGCAACCCTGCTGCAGAGGTAGTCCGCCTCCTCGATGTAGTGCGTTGTGAGTATTAGCGTTGTCTTGTGCGTTTCATTGAGCTTCTTTATGTACTCCCATATGTGGCGCCGCGTTTGCGGGTCAAGTCCTATTGTCGGCTCGTCAAGGAAGAGGATCTTAGGCTCGTTTATCAGGCCCCTGCCTATCTCGAGCCTTCTCTTCATCCCGCCCGAATAGAATTTGACAAGCACATCAGCCTTGTCCTCAAGCTCGACAAGCTTCAATACCTCCGCTATCTTCGCGGTCCTCTTCTCCTTCCGTATCTTGTAGAGTATCGCGTGGAACTCGAGGTTCTCCCTCCCGGTCAGCTCATCATCAAGGGACGGATCCTGGAATACTATCCCTATATTCTTCCTTATCTCATTCTGATTGCTCTTTATGTCGTATCCTGCAACCTTTGCATCTCCTGACGTGGGTTTAAGCAGCGTTGTAAGCATCTTTATGGTGGTCGTCTTTCCCGCGCCATTGGGCCCAAGAAGTCCGAAGATCTCCCCTTCGTTAACGTGAAACGAGATCCTGTCAACGGCCTTGAGCTCTCCGAATACCTTGCTGAGCCCGTTTACCTTTATCATGTCCATGCATAAGGCCCTCTGCGTGCTCCCCTTCAATTGATTGTGGATTTATGCCTTATTATACCTGTCCGTACGTTTCTACTTCTGCATCAAGGCAATATATAAATATAGCATGACCTATATTATAACGAGTGTAAAGATGAGCGAATACTGCGGCTGCGACATGCGTGGAATGCTATCCTTCCAGATCCTCTGGCTGCTTTCAAAGAAACCCATGCACGGGGAACAGCTGGCAGGGGAGATAGAGAAGAGGAGGGGAGAGAAGCCGAAGGCCGGAACCTTATATCCAGCTCTCAAGGAACTGAGCGCCAAGAAACTAGTCGCCGGGAAAAGGAACGGAAAAATCATAGTCTACTCATTGACTTCGCTTGGAAGGAGGGCAGTGAAGCAATCGATGGCCTATTTCGTAAGGTCTTTCGGAGACATGATTGCGGAATCAAAGTAGTCCTGCTCTCCGCATCGTTATAGCTTATCAATTTTCTTCAGGATCAAGAGAAGTTTTCTGCCTTTAGTCGAAATGGTATAACAGTTGACATACCTCCTCCCTGTCTTAATTGGCACAATCTCTATAAGCCCATAATCCAGTAGTTTTCGAATTTTATTCGATAAAGTCATTTCATTCTGGACAAGTTTGTTCAGATCCCTGAATCTCACCGGTTCCTTTTCAAGCGCATGTAGCAGGTCAATCGTATAGGGCCGAATCACCAGCTGAAGGACATCCCGTTCCGTTCTATCCGCATCCATGCCCATATAATTGAGGGACGCTATATTCTCTTTATCCAAAGTTATAGTAAGCTATAAGTAGCTTATAGATTGAATACTAAGTAACAGGTACATCTATGGGGGCAAATAGAAAATATCTGCAAGCTCAGTCGGCAATGGAATACCTGATGACCTACGGATGGGCCATACTGGTCATTGCGCTTGTGCTAGGAGTCCTCTATTATCTTGGAGTGTTCAGCTCAGCGAGCCTCGCCCCTCGTGCACAGCCAGGCAGCTGCCAGATATTCCGGCCGAACGGGCCGGGGACCTCTTACGATGCAGCACTGTCTGGAACCTGCAACGACGAGATGCCTGAGTACGTTGCACAGTTCAACGGTCAGACTAGCTATGTCAAAACCCCATCACTGACCATCGGGCCCGGGTCGGCGAGCCTGTCAGTCTGGGTATATCTCTCAAGCTCGCCCCCATCGCCTGGTATAGTGGCGACAACAGGCGAAGTGCCTGGCGGGTTCGAGACATGGGTGGATACAGCTCTCGCCCTCCACTTCACTGTCAGGAGTTCAAGTGGCACGACATACACTATAGCCGCTCCTGCGAGTTCCATTAATACGTGGTATTTTCTGGTCGATACATTCAATTCCTCTAGTGGAGTTGAAGCAATCTACATAAACGGGGCCCTCAAAAACTCTGCTTCTGGTACTTCACTCGGCCCTAATACATTAGATATGTGTTTTGGCAGTTATGGCGGCTATACCGGGAGCTGTGGCGGAGACTATCTTCCAGGTTCACTTGCAGACATCCAAATCTATAACATTTCACTAACTACAAATGAGATACAGGCGCTTTACATAGACGGCATCGGCGGACCTCCTGTAAGGCCTCAAAACCTCTTAGGGTGGTGGCCGCTCAACGGCAACCCGAATGACTACTCCGGAAACCAGAACAACGGCGCGTCTACTGCGGTTTCATACACGAGTTCATGGGTGAGCGGTTACACCAATCCATAAACATCAATTCAGCCGCCGAAGTTGAATGTTATTTTCTCGTAATCTAATATGCCATAGCGCTCGGCAAATCCTGCCTTTGTCTCAATTACATAATTTGCAACCGAAGGCGGGGTGTATATGTCGCAGTTAGTCTGGCTCGGGTCATAGCTCGCGCAGGGAGTCGCATTCACTATGTAGACTATCCTCCCCGTGGTTCCGTTCGCGTCAACCCACATTATGTCGAGAGGAGAGTATGTATCCTTCATCCAGAACTGGAAGAAGCTCTGGTTGCGGAACACGAAGAGCTCGAACGTCTGATTCGTTACGGTTGCGTTCATCAGTCCCTGCTCCTGCTGGCTGATGTTCAATGCATATGAAGTGAAGCCGAATGTGCGGTTTCCAACTGTAAAGGAAACAGGAACATTGGCAGCGGGTGTTGCATGATCGAAGGAATAGAACCATGCGAGCAGCAGCGCGGTTACGGCCACCGCTCCTATGGCCGCAAATACTGCCGGATTCCGATTCTTTCTCTTTACCATCGGATTACCTGAAGAGCTTCACTCTCACCACCTTCTTCTCCCTGATCTCCCTAAGCGCATAGTAGAGAACAAGGAGCAGTATGGCGAGCGCGACTCCGATGAGGAGCACCTCGTGGCTTAGGCCGGTAAAGAAGGCGAGCAGCAGCGCGATGCCCGCTATGGGCAGGTACGGATAAAGCGGCATGCGGAACGGCGACCTGATGCCGAGGCGCCTGAAGTGCATCACGTCAAAGCCTATTATCAGGTAGTCGAACATGAGCCCGAAGGTGACGATCGAGGCTATGATGTATATGTTCCCTGCGAAGAGCATCCCTATCCCTATAATGGCCGATACTATTATGCCGTTCTCTGCCGTATCCTTTTTCTTGTTGTACTTCCTGAAGAACCTGGGGAGAAGATGGTCCTCGCTCATCTGGTATAGCGACCTCGATGCGCTGAGAAGCATTGCGATGGTTGCGGATGCAGTCGCCACGAGCGCGCCTATATCTGTCAGCAGGACAAGCCAATGGGGCGCGCCCGCATTGCCCAGCACATACGCGAGCGGGTCAGCCCTGAGCAGGGCAGGATACGAGCTGGAAGGCACGAGCGTCAGCATCGCGAGGACGACAAGCACGTAGACTATTATGCTCACGGTCACAGCGGCCATGATGGCCTTCACGTAGCCCGAGGAACCGCCCTTGATCCTGTCCGTAAGCGATGATATGGACTGGAATCCGGAATAGGCGAAGAAGACCACCACGCTCGCTGCGAATATGGCGCCAAGCGCGCTTCCCGAGGCGTTGAACGCTAGCGCCGGCAGGCCTCCAGGCCGCGAGAGGACCACGTACGCGGCGAATGCGACGAAGATGAGCAGTATCGATATCTTTATCATGACGAGGCCGAAATCCGTCTGCGCCGCTTTCTTTACCCCGAGCATGTTCACCAGAGACAATATGACTATGAGCACTATCGCGAAGAGTATTGGAGCAGCGCCATTGATATTGCCGAAGAGGAAGTTCGAGAGATAGGACCCGAACCCGAGCGCTATCGCGGATATCGACACTGCGATGGCCATGTACCTCAGCATGCCAGTCACGAAGCCCAGCTCGCTGCCGAATGCCTTGTAGGTGTACGAGTACGAGGCTCCGCGCACATCGGGCAGCAGCGAGCCCAGCTCGCCCAGCTCAAGCGCTATTATGGTAGCCAGTATCCCTACTATAAGAAATGCCCAAAGGGCATCCGTCCCCGCAAGCGCGATCGAGGTGCCGCTGAGGACGAATATGCCCGCGCCTATTATCGCGCCAAGGCCCACCGCCATCGCCACAACGGGGCTTATGCTTCTGCTATTAGCCATGTTTTTAAATTGACGGGTCAGCCTTTTAAATGTATACGGATATAGGCATATTACAAGTTACCAATTCTCAAAGGGTTATGTAATGGTCCGCATCAGCGTAATCATACCCACGTACAATGAAGCGCGCTACATAGGGAAGACGCTCTGCAGCATCAAGGAGCAGAAGTTCCAGGACATAGAGGTAATTCTCGCGGACAGCATGAGCACTGACGGCACCGTTGAGATAGCCCGACATGTCTACAATGGCATAAAAATATGCGAGGATCACGGGAGAGGCGCTCCAAGAGCCTACAACAAGGCGGCGAAGACGGCAAAAGGCGATCTTCTCCTATTCATAGACGCCGATACCTCGATATCAAAAGGACTGCTGAAGTCATATGACGACGCCTTCAAGAAGGAGGACGTAGTGGCGGCTACAGGACCTCTGAAGCCTCTCGAACAGACTACCTGGGGAACGGAAATGGGCTTCAGGCTGGTATCCGTGCACATAGTCAAGCTGCTTATGCTGCTTGGCAAGCCTTCCATAATAGGATCTAATTTCATGGTAACAAGGAAAGCCTACGCGAAGGTCAAGGGCATGAATGAGAGCCTCATTACGTATTATGACTGGGACCTTGCGCACAGGTTGGGCAAGTTCGGCAAGATCGCATACGTCGATGATGCGGTTGCATACACAAGCGTGAGGCGGGTCAAGAAATGGGGACCGTTGAAATACTTCACATGGCATCTCAGCAACGCGATGCTCTACCAGCTGAAGCACAAGGCCAGGGACGACTACGAAATAATCCGCTGAGCATCCCTTTTAAAATATCTAATGGGCAAGCTAAGCAATGGCAACAGAGATAAGCGTGATAATACCTGCCCTGAATGAGGAGAAATACATAGGCAGGACGCTTGACGGACTCAGGAAACAGACTTTTCGTAACTTCGAGACAATAGTTGTCGACGGAGGAAGCACGGACAGGACCGCCGCAATGGCAAAATCTATCGCAAGGGTCATAATCTACAGGAAGAGGGGGCCAGGCAGGGCGAGGAATGTCGGCTCGAAAGCCGCAAAAGGCAAAGTGCTCCTTTTTCTTGATGCTGACACTGTTCCCTCAAGGGATCTGCTGGAAGTCTACAGCAGAATAATGAAAAATGACGAAGTGGCTGCGGCAACAGGGCCCATCCGGCCATTGGAAAGGGCCTCTGCAAGGTACTTCCGCGCCTACAGGTTCGTCTCGGTCACATTCGTGAAGCTCAGCATGAAATTGGGCAGGCCCACATTCATAGGATCTAATTTCGCAGTGAGAAAGACCGCCTTCGAGAATGTTCACGGGTTCAACGAGAAGATGCTCTCATACGAGGACTGGGAATTGTCGAATAGGCTTAAGAAGCAGGGAAGGATGGTCTACAGCATGGACGCAGTAGTGCATACGAGCATAAGGCGGGTCAAGAAATGGGGCATGAAGAGGTACATGTGGTTCTACATAACCAACTTCTTCAAGTTCCATCTTCTCAAGGAATCCCACAAGAACTACGCGCCCATAAGGTAAAAGGCAATAAGCCCCATCCATCTGCTTCCGAGATAAAGTTTATAATGTAGGGAAGCCATGTAAATTCCATGGCACTTCTGCATAAGGAAGAATCTCCACTGAGAGCCGTCGCCAGAGGCAACGAGAACGGCTCCATTACGCAGATTTCCACCCAGAACAGATTCGTCAATGGGTTCATTGAGCCGCTAAGGGAGAAGCTTGAAGAATTCTATACGCTCCGCGCTGAGCTTGACGCAGAGCGGAGGTCATGGATGCAGTCAGGCGCTGCGGAATCGCTAAGCCGTATGATGGTTCCGATTTACTTTGGCGAGAATCCCACAGAAGCCCAAATGAAGCAGATTACCGATTATACGATTGCGATCCTATATGGCGATACCAATGGTGGCGGTTCTTCAGGACGCAGCTCTGCCACCAGGGCATTCAACATCAGCGTAGCCGTTATCCAGCAGCTGAAGAAGAGCGAGAAGGAGATATTAACTGAAGTCGACAGCCTCATGGCGGAGCATAGTAGCAACTACCAGAACGCCATAGCGCAAACCGCCAAGGCAACAGATGAGACACTATCGGATCTTATGGACAAGTTCAAGGGGCATATGGCCTCAGACTACGGAAACATGGTCCATTTCTACAGATTCCTCACAGCAGAGGAATTTGACAGCCTGCGCAGCGAGCACAGGCCATTTCTGGAAGCCATTGAGGCGGAGCGGCGCTACGGAACAGGAGACCTTCTTGCCACCTCAAAGAGCAGAATCCTTGAAATGGCTACCGCCGAGATACATCCGGAGGCATTCTCCGGGTTCTTGGAGCATCTCCAGGAGAAGGGAAACTCGAATCCAAAGCTAACCTCAGAAGACGCCCATCTGCTTGGGTGGATTTCACTTTTCAGGGCGGGAGGCACAGGCCCTACGGAGCTTGCCTCCCTGATAACGTCAAGCGGCATCTTTCCCCAGAAACTCAAAGCCGCATACGAGACCTTCCTTAAGGCAGACCTTACCTCCTACACAGACAGAACCCGAAATGCACTTTCTGAGTATTCTGACACTTCGCTGGACGTACCATCCCTGCGTTATGATGTTAAGACTGCAGCCGCAAGGACATATGGCGGAAAGCGCGCTGCAAACATCCGTGCAGTGCGTGTAGAACCCGTAGCATATACCGTTGACGTGGGAAAGAGATCGGCATTCGGCATCACTGTCCACGGCAAAGGCGGTTCCATCGAGGCCATAGAAGGGCTGATCGCGTCCACTGCGCACAGGCTGGCCCCGAAAGATCCAAGGCTCGTCGCAGACATAAGGACAATCCTCGAGAGCCTCAGGGAAGATCCATACGGACTCGGCGCATACAAACTCACCAACATGACCATAACGTCGCCATATACGGACAGGAAGGTCTCCCTCTGGGGCTACAGGGCAGATGAACGGCCAGGAATCAACTTCCAGCACGAGGATATATCCAGAAAGCTGCGAGTTGTATTTTTCCATGACAAGTCCCTGGAGAACCAGGTAATCATTGAAGCCGTCCTTGACCACGCCGAGTTTGACAGGAGATACACGGGATAATCTGCAGCTGAACCGGAAATAAAATGCCCATGCCCCTGCGCAAGGTTTATATTCAATTGCGATGCATAGCATTATGGACAGATTTGCAAAGAAACTTGAGACAGCTGCGCTTGCATTCAACTTCGACGATCTCATTCTCCTTCCCGGATTCTCTGAAGTAAGGCCAAGGAACATAGACCTTGCGACTAATTTCTCAAAGAGCATAAAGATGGCCACGCCGCTCTCCGCATCCCCCATGGACACGGTTACCGAAGCAGAGATGGCAATAGCAATGGCCGAGGCTGGAGGAATAGGAGTGATACACAGGAACTGCACTCCTGAAGAGGAAGTTGCGATGGTCAGGAAAGTGAAGCAGGCAACGCCAAAGAGCGAGAATGCGACCCTAGGAAAGGACAGGAAGCTTGCCGTGGCTGCAGCAATAGCTCCGCAGGATTTCGAGAGAGCTGTAGCCCTGGCAGAATATGCAGATGTGATAATGACTGACGTCGCGCATTTCCACACAAGACTGAACCTTGACGCGACAAAGAAGATACTGAAGGCGGTCGACAAGGATGTGATAATAGGAAGCATGGGAACAAAGGAAGGCGCGCTTGCATGCGTCAATGAGCTGCCTGACATAGCAGGCCTGAGATGCGGCATAGGCGGAGGATCGATATGCACAACCACGGATGTGACAAAAGCGGGATCGCCAACCCTATTCGCAGTATCGCAGGCTGCGGATGCGCTTGAGGAACTTGGCAGGCAGGACATTCCGATAATAGCGGACGGAGGGATAAGGAGCCCCGGTGACATAGCACTCTCATTCGTATTCGGCGCATCTTCAGCCATGATGGGATACGGATTTGCGGGAACCGACGAGAGTCCCGGCGAAAAAGTCCAGATAAACGGGAAGGACTTCAAGTACTACAGGGGCATGGGCAGCAAGGGCGCAAGGGAGAAGAGGCTTGTCGTGGACAGGTATGCCGATACGGGAAGGAAGAAGATGGACGAGGGAGTGGAGGCATACATACCCTACAAAGGAGCAATACCGGATCTGATTGAGCTGACAAATTCGGGGATAAGGGCATCGATAGGCTACGCAGGCGCCGGAAACATAAAGGAGATGGCTGCAAAGGCCAAGATCGGAAGGATCTGGATAAAGACTGAAAAGGCGCACCTCACATACAAGTGAAAGCGGCCAAATGAAAACCAAAGTCTGACCAAAGCTATTAATATTCTCACCGCCAGGTTGATTCATGCGCTCACGACCAAATATAATATTCATTATGCTCGACACTGCCCGGGCGGACTACGTCAAGGCTTACGACGGGAAGCTGGAATTGCCCAATATAGACGCAATATGCGGGAAGGGAGCGATATATGAGAACGCAATCTCCCCAGGTACGTACACCGCCTCCTCTCACGTGTCACTGTTCACGGGAAAGAGGGTTGCATCTGTCAAGACATTGATGCAGGACAAGATGAAGAATGCGGACCGGAACATAGACCCTTTCCTTGTCAAGTCCAGGCTGATAAAGCAGGGAGAGGCGACGCTTGCGAAGAAGCTCGCGTACATCGGGTACAGCACTGCCCTCTTCTCGAACAATCCGCTTGTTACGAAGTACACCGGCATTGCAGAGGGGTTCTCATACCTCTCTTACACGGACAGCATAGCGATAGCATCTGCGAACAAGATGTCCAAGATAGGGGTGAAGGCGCCGCTCAGCATGGTGGGAAACGACACCGTGAGAAACAGGCTCCTCGAACTTTCATACGTGATAAGCAGATTCATCCCAAGGAGCAGTCTCGACAAGCTCTACCTCAAACTGAGAAGCAGACTGAACAGTTCATACGCACTGGAATCCGGATACTACAAACTGGATCAAGGGGCATGCCCCACCAACAAGATTGTCGGCAAGTACGCCAACAAGACAGGCACGGAAGGAAACTTCCTATTCATAAACTACATGGAGGCCCACGAAGGCTATCCCACAAACCTTGTCTCAAAGGAATATGTCGAACAGGACAAGTGGCTCTACCTCAGCGGTATACTTGACCCTAGGGAAAGCATAGATAAGATCAAACAGGCAAGAGACAAAAGGATGTTCTACCTTGATAGGCAGATAGGCGCGCTGCTCTCGAACCTCAAGGAGAAGGGCATACTAGACAATGCCGTAGTGATTCTCTCCGGAGACCACGGCCAGGGATTCATGGAGCACGGACAGATGTACCACAGCATGTTCCCTTACAACGAGATAGTCAGAGTGCCGCTGATAGCCGCCAAATTCGTAAATGGGAAGCAGATAAACACCAAGGAAAGGGTGCATGAGCCTGTAAGCCTCTCCGCCCTCCACGAGACCGTACTCGACATAGGTTATGGAAAGACAGACATGGTAGACGGTTCGGTGAGAAGGGACGAGTTTGTTTTCTCCGATCACACTGGCATAACAGAGGTATGGGATACCTATCTCCTGAAACTGATAAGGAACAGGTCAAGCTTCGCCGATGCAATCTACAGGGCCAAAGTCAGGCAGAATGCATTCGCCACTGCCATATACAAGGGCAACTGCAAGCTCATCCATTACAGAAGCGGAAAGCAGGACGAGCTATACGACATAGGCGAGGATCCCGGCGAGACGCAGAACATACTAAACGAAAAGAAACCTCTGGCAAGGGAAATGATTGCCGCCGATTCCAGAACCAGGAGCCCTATCTTATCCTCTTGACGTAGTTGTTGTAGAAGGAGGGCATCAGCAGTATGTAAAACGTGTTGATGACGCTCCCCGTTATTATCGACAGGATTACCTCGGCGGATGCCTGCGCCACATGGCTTATGAGACTGAATGGCAGGCTGACCAGAGCAACAGCCAGAGAGACTGCTCCTGCGATGATGCCGTATATGACCAGCATGCCCACGATCCTCCAGAAGTTCTCCTTTCCGATCTCTATGCTCCTTGCAATTGCCGCCACGGCGCCTTTTCTCTCAACAATCGCAGCAGGCACCCATTGGTATAGGAGCACGCCAAGCGCGCCAAGGCAGACGAGCAGCAATATTATCCAGAGGAAGGCAAGGCCGATTATTCCGAATACGGCGCGCAATGAACCGGTAGCGGCAGAGCTGGAGAGCGTGGAAACCGCGTGGCTTCCGATTATGAACAGGACAAGCAGGCCAATGAATATGATTATGACTGTAAGATACATGAGAAGTGTGATTATGCCTCCCCAGAAAAGTGCCGCATACCTGCTTTTCGCAGTCTTGTACGCTGAGCTCAGAGAGAGCCTCTGCTTCTTGAGCTTCTGTATCTGCAGGTTCGAATAGACTCCATAGAAAAGAGGTGTTACGAAGATTCCAATTAGGAATTCTATCGCTATTACTGCAAATATGGCGCCGATGTAAGGCCCCACCGCGGCCATCCCCGTTGTCCCGACCATCATCATTCCAGGCTGCACGTGGAACACTCCGAAGAGCACTGCAAAGACAAGCCCCACAAGCACGAGTTCAAGCGCCAGGTATGGAAGAATCGCCTTTGGGTACTTCCTGAGCGTCTCAAAGCTCTGCGTGAATATATCCGAGAATGCCATGGTTGAGAATGCCCTTCAGAGCCTTATAAAGATATGCGAGATAAAGCCTCTTTCCAGCGGCACTGCCAGAAAGGCTTAAAACCCTATGCTCCCAAATAGTATTGGCTAACTAAACTACTTAGAATTAGGAGCCTAGCTTCGTGTTTTGATGGAATATACAAGATTTGAGAAAGCCAGAATTATAGGCGCCAGGGCATTGCAGCTCGCATATGGCGCACCGCCTCTGATAAAGGTGCCCGAGAATGTATCGGATCCACTTGCATTGGCTGAAGTTGAATTCAGCGAAGGCGTCATACCTATAGTCGTAATAAAGTAAACTGCCAATGTAATCTGGTGATCTTCTGGAAGAGTCATTCGATATTATTGTCGCCGGTGCAGGCATGGCCGGATCCCTTGCAGCCACCGGAGCATCTCAAAAGGGCGCAAAAGTTCTACTTCTTGACAGGAACGACAACAGGCAGGTCGGAAAGAAAACCAACTGGGGCTGGGTCTGCGGAGACGCAGTTGCAAAAACGCACATCGACTTCATAGAGAAGGAGCTCAACATAAAGCTGAAAGAGCCGGTACTCGATCTCAAGGTGGACGGAGTGCAGGTACTGAGCCCTGACATGAAGAACAAGTTCCCGTTCGAGGGAGAAGGATACAGCCTCGATAGGCCAAAAGCAGCGAAATTCTTTGCAGACATGGCCGTGGCAGCCGGAGTTGAGTACAGAACCCACTACGAAGTCGAAGGGCCAATAATAGAGAACAACCAAGTAGTCGGAATCTACGGAAGGAACGAGAAGGGCGAGCAGGTAAAGATAAGGGCGAAACTGGTCATAGACGCGCTTGGCGTTGCAAGCACATTGAGAAGGAAGCTCCCGCAGAATGAGTATATTGAAAACGTGGTCAGCACCGACGACATCGAATCTACGGGCAGGTACATCGCCACATTCGAGCAGCAGGGAGAGGACATAAACTACTACGATCCAAAGAACGCGCTCATACATCTCAACCAGATACTAGCCCCAGGCGGATACGGCTGGGTATTCCCGAAGACGAACCACAGGATAAACATAGGCTTGGGCGTCGAGAAGAAGAGCCTCGAGGTAAGAAACGAGAGGATGAACACAAAGGAAACCCTGCATTCATTGATCGACGGATACATCAAGTGGAATCCGCTGATAAAGAGCTACACGATTGACCCTGAAGACGGAAACGGGAAGGGATACTGGTCTGTCACCGTGAAAAGGCAGTTCGACAGTCTTGTATTTCCGGGTTACCTGGGAGCTGGAGACTCTATGGCAATGCCTAACCCGATAAGCGCAGGGGGAATAGGCCCTGCAATGGTTGCGGGAGTGCTTGCCGGGGAAGTGGCAGGGGAAGCAGTTGCAGCAAAGGACATAAGCATGCAATTCCTCTGGAAATACAACGTCAAGTACAACGACCTCTACGGAAACAAGACCGCGGCGCTGGAGGCATTCAGGATCTATTTGCAATCGCTAAACAACGATCTTATCAACTACGGAATGAGCCACTTCCTCACAAAGCAGGAGGCAGAGGACATAAGCTATGGCAGGATTCCCAAGATAGGCATAGCGCAAACGTTCACCAAGGTCTTGAGCGGCATAGGGAACATGGATGCGTTCAGGAATCTTCTTTTCACTGTGCAGAAAATGAAGAAGATGAACGAGCTCTATTCAAAGTATCCTGACATGGCAGGATTCCTTGCCTGGAAGAAGACCATAAACCACGAAATGGTCGAAGTCAAGGAGAAATTCAAGCCTAATCCAGTTTAAGTTACACATTACGCTTATTTCTAGGTGCTTAGCATAGCCTCCGAAAAGTTTAAATATTATATGGACTTATATAATATATAAGTTCATATACTAGGTGCTACAGATGCAAAAGACGCAAATGATACATTACCCGAGGCTTGACACCGTGCTTATGGTTGAAAAGGCATTGAAGGACGCAAAGGAATATCCGTCAAAACGGCAGCTGTGGCTCTCTTTGAGAAAGAAGGTAATGTACCAGACTTTCAATGTGATACTCGCTTACCTTGAGAAGTCAGGCAAGATAGTGATAAAGGACAGCAAGATCATCTGGACCTGGAATCCCGAGCTAGTAAAGAAGTATAGAAACAGCACCCTGGTGTTGAAATAAACGGCATTAGAAAGGTCAGCGTCGCGTTTGCTGACGCAAGATTACAATCTGCTTACTTTAAGGTGAAAGAAAAAGAACCCCTCCTATATAAGTTCCTAGATAGAGCAACAGACGACATTAAAGATAATCCAGAGTGTGGCATAAAAATACCCAAGCGTCTCATACCAAAATTGTATACTCAAAAATTCGGTATAAACAACCTCTGGAAATACGATCTGCCGGACGGGCGGAGGTTAATATATTCGATTCTCGACACTGAATTCGAAAGAATAGCCATGCTGCTTGAGTGGTTTACCCACAAAGAGTATGAAAGGCGCTTCAAATACTGATAAGTCAAGGAGAAGTTCAAGCCCAACCCTGTCTAATTAAAGAGAATCCTTTTAATGCATGAAAAACAATGCTTAGCGCAGCAAGGTAATTGGATGACAGGTACAACGACACGCTCTAGGAGGACTGAGCAGGGACCGCTCAAGGAATTCGTAGGCGGCGAGGTATACGTTCGCTACCTCTATCCAAAGATGTCCTATGGCGAGCAGAGGGACTGGGACATTACGCACGGCGTGCTTACCGACGTCTTCGATGGCGGCGTGATGGTGGGCAGGGATGCATTCCCGTTCAGGGAGAGGGCAACGATCCATTTCGCAAGGCCCAGAAACGGTGGCATAACTGACATATGGCTCTCTTCAGGAGGTGCATCACTCTACTCAAACGCCTGGCTCAAGACGGTCATGCGCCTGGGCTCGAAAGGGACGAGGCGCGAAAGGATCGCTGCAGAGGAGGAGATAGTAAAGCAGATAGGAAGGCTCAGGCGGGAGGAAGAGGCGGACATATCCTCCTTGCAAAGGGACCATAAGGAACACGAATAAATATTCAAAGGTAGACTGGTAGAGCATGCAGTTCCAGTCCCTGAGAAGAGTCGAGAAGCTCAAGAAGACACTTGAGATACTCGCATTTGCCTCATTATTCTTCGATGCGTGCGTTTCCATAGTAACACTGCTATCGCTGCAGGTAGGAAGAAGCAGCACCACAGGAATTCTCTACGTACTCGGCTACGCACTGACAGCGATTGTGGCCCTCTCAGTCATAGCGTTCATAGGGCTCGTTATCTTCTCAGGACCAAAAATTATCATTAATGCATTCTCCAGAAAGAAGTTCAGGAGACAAAAGCGCTAAGCAGCCTTTATTTTCCGCCTTTTGCCTCTTTGCAGGAGGAGCAGCCTGAAAAGGAGAGGCCTTAAGGCACCCGGGAGATAGGGCGTAACGCCCTCAGTCTACCTACTCCTTGCAGTCTTTGCAATCCTTGTCTCCGCAGTTGCAGGATTCTCCCTTGCATGAGGAGTCTCCGCATCCGCAACCTCCGCACTGGGATTCCATTGCAGCACTGAGATGCTTTAGCACGGTCCTCTCGCCCATCATGTATCCCCTGAGGAATGCTCGGAGCTCCTTCTCGCCCATCGAGTTGAGCATTTCCTCTCGTATGTTCCAGCGCTGCATCCTCTTCTCAAAATACGCGTCTTTCTCATCCTTCATGGTATCACCATTCATATTACGCAGTTCGAGCTTATATAGCAGTCACTGCCCTCACTGCGGTAGCATGTAACCGATACCTTTAAATATGTGCATACACATAATTCACATAGTGACCAAAATGGTAAACATAACCCTCTCAGTATCCGAGGAACTGCATAAAAAGATGAAAAGCCATACCGAGCTTAAATGGAGCGACATAGCCAGGGCTGCATTCGAAAAGAAGTTGGTAGAACTGGAATTGGTAGACAAATTGCTAAAAGGGGGCATGCTTACTGAGAATGATGCAGAAATCTTGGGGCATAGGATAAAAGGCAGAATACGCGAAAGGCTAAACCAGAAGCGAAGCGCCTGAAGGAGACAATATCAATTGCATAACTTTTCCGAGTCGAGCTGGGTTAATGAGCATTACAGGAGCTTCAGGCTCGAAACTTTGGCTATCTCTTTAAAATCAGAGTCCGAACTGCGAAGAGGCTCATTTTTGTTTATGCAAATTGCAGCAATGACAAGGTCTGCAAACCCCTGTGCGATTCCACGTTGCCTTAAATCTTTCTGCAATTTCACAGCCAATATGAAATCATCCAGGGTTGGATAAAATACCTCTCCGATAAATTTGGAATACTCCAGGACAGGAGTATATTCGACTGTAGTGACTACCGTTATGTTATCAGTTATGATTTCCTTCTTATTTATGCGCTTAATGACCGCATTTGTGTCTAGGATGGTCATGCTTGTCGCACTCTCGTGCGTTCGCTTTCTCTTAACCTTGCAATCTGCTTTTCCTCTGCCTTGGTTATCCTTATGTTGCTTCTAAGTTTCTTTATCCCCAGTCTTTTTCTCAACAGGTTTACACTAATCCTGCCGTAGCGCTCCTCAACGAGCATATCCACTTCACTCTGAAGTTTTTTCGTGCTCATCCAGCCTGGTACCTTTACTGTAACATCCCTGTATCTGGCCATATTAATCTTACTCGAGATAAAGTTATATATTACTTGCTTTCTTATCTGGCCTTCAGGCTCATATAGTAATTCCTGTCAGTCACGCGTCCCAACACCTTGCCAATCGCCCAGATCGTTGCAAACGAAATGACAAATACGGTTGCTACCACCACGACTACCCCGAAAGCCTCAATTCCAAGCTGCTGGAGGGCTGCAGCACCGCCTCCAAAGAGGAGGCCATTGGGCAGGTTTCCGTTCCCTGATGCGGCTGCGAAGGGTGCCTGCGTGAAAAACGCTATCATGAGCACCCCGAATACGCCTCCTACGAAGTGGCCTGGGAAGAGGCCAATGTGATCGGTGAACCATCTCGATTTTGAGAGCCTGGCCTCTGCAACCAGGTAGAGAGGACCGCCTATCAATCCAAGTATGATGGCACTGAGAGGACTTACGAACCCTGCTAGAGGAGTTATTATGATCAAGCCCATGATTATCCCATTGGCTGCGTACATCATGTCAGGCTCTTTCTTCCACACAAGGCTCCTGAAGAGCATTATGGATATGAAGCATGATGCGGCTGCAAGGAAGGTTGTAAGCACTACCACCAGAGCCTCGCTGTTGAATGCAAGGACGCTGCCGGGGTTGAAGCCGAACCAGCCCATCCAGAGCAGCAGTATTCCAAGTGCAAGCCAGGCATTGTTCACGTTACCATAGGCACGAGGACTTGACTTAAGGCCCATGCTCTTTTCTTCTTTCCAGATCTGGAGAACAAGGGCAAGGCCGGCTGCGCCAGCGGCTGCATGGACAACAAGGCCGCCCGCGAAGTCGCGCATGCCAAGCAGGTAGAGCCATCCGGTAGGATTCCATATCCATGCGGCAGGCAGGTTCCAGATAATTACGAAGTAGAAGATGGAAAACAGAAGAAGCGCCTTGAGGCGGATCTTGCGAAGAACGACAACGCTTACAAGAGCGAAGGTGACAGAAGCAAAGGCAGCCTCAAAGAGGAAGTAAGAGCCAGTGGCAAGGCCAGTGTTAAAGAAGGCAGGGGTCATTGACCACCAAGTCCCAGTAAGAAGACCAGAAGCCGCAGTATTGAACGCCCCAAGAAGAAGACCGGGTCCATACAGCGGATTCCCAATAAGTCCGCCAATAGTAGGCGCGAATGCAGTATTGAACCCAATGATCGCCATAACAAAGAGCGCAACGCACGTTATCATCACTGTCTTGATAATGGCGACGTCGAATTTCCCCCCAAGTTCGCCAATCTCAAGGAAACCGACCGCAATGGTCATGATGAAGACAAGAAGTGCGGCAATCACGACGAAAAGGTTGTTAGCAACGATTGATGCAGAAGGGAACACTGTCTGAAACAGAACAAGTGGAAGCAGAGAAAGCACCATCGGAACCCAAATTACCATAGAAACAAAGCTATATAATTCCTCATTAGTATCATTTGTTTGGTAATCCTTCTGCCTCTTTTGAAGCGCCTTTTTGTTCTTGTCTTTTAGGTCTATCCCTACCTAACTCTTCTCTATTCAAAGATACATATGCGTTAAGCCCACTCTCAGTAAGCATCGGATGACCTTTCTTTAGATCGTCGATCTTTTCAGCGAGCCAGTCATCCTGCATTAATCTTGCAAGCCTAACGCCACCCTGAAAGCCTGCAGTCTTATCATTGGCTGCATACGAAACTGGTATAAGTTTACCTGTCCTGGTATCGAGAAAATTCTGCCTTAAATAAAATGTAGGCTTCTTAATGGGCTTAAACCTCTCCCTCCTCCCAATGCTTGGTTCAAACCATACACTATCACATATCTCCTCCCATTTCTTGCCAAATTTTGAGAGTTCACGATCGAAATAGTCAGGCTTCGTCTGTGTTATAACTATCAGGTGATACATATCGGAAAGTGCAGATGTCTTATAGTAAAGTAATTTTCTTATAAAGGATTCGCTATCGCTTTCAAAGACTCCATGAGGCTCCAGAAGGACTGCTTTCTGCATGTATCCAAGCGAAGTAATGAAATCTGGAGTAAAATATGGCCCGTGCCCTCCAGACGGATAAAACCTAAGTCTCTTGACATCCATATTGCGAATGTAATGTATGCCTTTTGATTTGAGTATGCTTTCAATCACATCTTCAAATTTAGAGCTCACTCTACCCACCACTATGTAATCTTTTCTAACTGCGCCACTTTCTAAATCACACTATAACTATTTACGTCTTTCGCCAAAACAACCTAAATGAACTGATATTTTTATTTGTTGCTGTATGGCCTGACTGATAAATCTAATTTGCTGGCAATTTTTCTATCAGGGTATGCCTCAGTGCCTTCTTCCCAATCCTGCGTTCGTAGCTCTCCACGAATGCCTTGTTTATAGATCTGGCTGTCTCCTCATCTATGGGTGCGTGTGAGCGCAGGCTTGTACTGAGCCACGTTTTCACCCTGTGGCATGAGTTGCAAAGGACCTGAAGGTTCTCCGGGGCTGAACTTCCTCCGTCTGTCTTCTCATGTATGTGGTCTATGGTAAGGATTGAGCTCTGGAAGATGCCGCTCTTGTCGGTCTTAACTCCAAAAATCTGGCACCTTGCGCATCTATAATTTGCGTTCTCAAGCACCTGTGAATATGTCTTGCTGAGGCCGTTGGGACCTGATATTAGTCTGCCTGCCTTTGCATATTCATCCTTAAGCGACTCCACCACGTTCCAATACTCCTTTGGGAATCTATTTTCAAGCACCTTCAGTGCGATCTCGTCGGCCCTGTGCTGGTTCTTGAGCTTCTCAACAATTCTCCCCAAATGTAAAATTCGCTGTTTGAGAAAAGCGATGTCGTGGTTGTACGTCCTCCCCTCAACCACAGGTTCCCCATCAAGCATCTTTTCTACCATTGGACTCATCTGGGTATCATGATCTATTTGAGACTAGGAGAACTATAAATTTCTTGGATAGCACGACTGTTTATCTATTACTGTTATGTTGAGTCTAGCAAAGAGTATAGAAATTTAACTGCGTTCTCTCTTGTGCTACCTGATATACCAAAGTAAAATGCCATATTCCGCGTTTGGCCTAATACCAAGTAATTACTTGATTTATTTAAAGCATTCGCGCTGTTTGGTATTGTGATGATTGTGTAATTAACCGATGCTGAAGCATCACTGAAACTCGATATGTCGTTAATAGTTATGGTATTACTCAACAGGGAGGTTACATAATCTAACATACCTGGATTGTATGCATCCGTCGCAGCTGAAGCGTTATTGAATATTACCTCAGTCGCGTTTATTGTGATGTTATTTGGGGATCCAATCTTAGACTCATAATTCTCAAACTGCCCCTGCTGTGCTCCTGTCAATTGCAATTTGCCAAGGGTAAACGAAGAAACATTCGCCGGAGCTGAGGCACTCATATACTCTCCGAAGATATTTGTTGCAGCTACTGCGGATGGAAATCCTGTATGGAAATTGAACACAAAGACGGTAAGTATAAAGTACACTATAGCAATTCCCAGTACTGCTACAACCGCCTTCCCTAAAAATTCCCATCCACTCATTCTAAAACCTTTTCGCTATCCGGTCGCTTCTATACCTATGTTCTCCTTTTGGCATAGTCTCACGATCTTAAGGATGCTTAGTTTCGTTATCATCTTCAGACGACGCGCCGACACCCCATCCAATAAGCCCGCCTACAAGCGCTCCTACTGGACCTCCTACTAACGCCCCTAAAACCGCACCTGCTCCCATTCCTGCAGCAGCCTTATTCCCTTTGTCTTCCATGCCTATCAACTTTTACCGTATATACTAACAAAATAAAGATATTTAAAGCTTTTGTATTAAAATGTTTATCACTTTCTAAATATATAATATACCTTTATATACCTGAAAAGTCATAGTTTACATTAGGTGAAGGCATATAAAGTTTGTCTTTGATATATTGGCGTTTGCATGGTAGAGTTGAAAAAACCCTATCGACGTATACTTACGTATTCGCGGTTGGGGAGTTTATCTAACATGTATTACTACGGCAAGGAGGAGAAGGAGGGTATTTCATATAGGGACTTAAAAGCAGCGCTAGATCTTGCCGATTCTACTTTAGCACCGCAGTTGCTATGGCTAAAGGATAAAGGATATGTCGAATCCAAAGAAGAGCCTTTAAACAATGAAAAACAATTAGTGTATTATATTACGGATAAAGGTAGAAGGGTGTACGAAGCTGTTTTAGAGTGGTTTCGTTCACTGCCTTTAAAGGCAGATTTAGCAGACTTAGAGAAAAAGGGGGAGTAGATGGTAGAAAATATTAGGAGACTTGCAGCTTATATGAGGGAGTTGAACGTAGAGATAAATGTGGAAAGTTTTGCGTCAAGAATAAAGTTACAGAAATTTGCCTATATTTTGGGCATATTGCTAGATCATAAACTATATGACTTTGGATTTTACATAAGAGGTCCATACTCTAGGCCTCTTGCTAAGGAATACTATGACAATAAGGGCGTATTTAGTAACGATCCAGGTTATAAACTGTCTCAAAAAGAAATGGAGATACTGAATAGAATCAGACCAGTTGCAACAGGCTTAACTCCGTTAGAATTGGAAATAATTGCTAGCTTGTTATATTTAGAAGAAAAATGGGAATATAATGAAGATGCCGCAATAAAAGCGCTCATAAGCCGCAAGAGTTACCTGAAAATAGACAATGTAGCTTATGCTTTGAACAAGTTGAAGCAGATGATGCTGAGCAAGGAGGAAGAAAGACGACTATTAGTTCTTCTCAACAATGAGATGACACCTTTCGAGAATGCAAGTGTTGCTGACGTGTCGCGCTCAGAAGATACCTGACCGCTCCTGTAAAAGTGATAACACGCAAATAAAAGAATGGGATATATACTGGATAGATCTTGGCGTACCTATAGGCCACGAGCAAGGGCTTGATAGGCCTGCAATAATAATTAGGTACATAAATGGTATATGCATAGCGATTCCTATGACAACCACAACAAGAGACCTCTCCCGTTTTACGTTTACGCTTACCATAACCCATACAGACAAGACCAATCTAGGTAAAGACGGTGTAGCTCTAACGTTTCAGATAAGAGCAATAGACATGCAAAGGATAAAGAACAGGATCGGGGAATTGGAACCTCATCAAATAGCAGCAATCAAAGCCCAAATGAAAGAACTACTATACATTACAAACTAAAATATGCCTGCTTTATGTAATAAATAACTAAAAATGCTTACTTTTTAGACAAAGAAGCAACAGGATAAGTACAAAATTCATATCATGTTCTGAGTCCATTTTGGATTTAATAGTATTCTCTGTCGCATATATCTTTCAAAAAGTTGTTTTTCTAATATAGGTTCGCTCTCAATAGCCTCCTTAAACGCATTTAAACTCCTCCACAATCCAACATTAATGTAGGTAATTGTGTCCTCTTTATTAACAATGTCACTCCAGGTATCCCACTTCTTATCCAATGGCTGCTCTACTCTTGATAATCTCTCTATAATTAGGCCTTTATCTTTAATTTTGTCGGATAGTTCCTTCCATTTATTTTCGAAATCTTTTTCCTTACCTCTCTCTATCTGCCAATAGATAACAACTACACTGATGTCTTCATTTTCTATGATAGTCATATATATCGCTCTGTAGAACGAATTTGTTATAAACTTACTTGCCCTCTAACAAACCTTTCTTCTGGCATTTTTGCAATGCTATCTAACTCTTTTGGATCTAATTGTTTTTTAGTACTCTTATAAAGTTTCTCAAGATCTTCATAGGTTATAAACTGCCAGTTATCCTTTCTAACAGCCTGGTAGATAATAGGTTCTTGCAATCTTTTATGCAGTTTTCGTTCTCTTTCTTTAGGTATTATTATGAAGCGTTTGACATTTAACTCGCCTGGAATATTAGAGCCTCTTATAACAGCATCAGAGATGCCTGTAGTATTCTCAACCTCGAATTCATATTTTATTAGTCCATTCTCTAGCCAGAGTACATCAATCATCCTGATTCTATCAGTAACTGATGAATCATTCGGAACATTCTTGAACATTCTAATGTCTTTACCTAATTCCCTCAAAGACTTTCCATCAAATGTGTCCCGCTGTTCACGTTGACCTATAAAAATATCAAATCCTGCTTTCTCGCCTAAAGAGGCCAAGTAATAAATCATACGTGAATGATCTGTCTCTCTCTGTGTTAGCTGCATTGAAGGCTTTAGGCGCCACATCCCGCCTTTAGTTTTCTCTGCGTATTCTGCCAGTATATCTTGAATATCATCTGTATCCGGAGTCAGCGCGTTAGGAAAATTAAGGAATATCTCTTGTAGTACATCATCAAAAGTTACCTTTACTTTCTTATCTAATACATTTAGAACAACTCGTTCTACTCTATCTCTTAATGCAGGCCTTGAGAAATTAGTGAAATCCCTACCTTTGAGCCACCATCTTCTACCCACTACTTTGCCATTATCGTTTTTAATTGGTATTAACTCAAATTCCTTACCGACTTGGTCTTTAAGTACATCCTCTATTCCTCTCGCACCTATTGGGGCATACCTACCTCCCTTTATTTTAACCATTAT
>CAYQOG010000009.1:0-29275 GCA_964419095.1 Microcaldota archaeon | reverse complement strand
GGACAGCTGGGGACTGCTCGCAGTTTTCAACGACAAGATCGCCAAGGTAAGCGCAGGCATAGACGACCTCTCAAGGCAGCTCGACAAGATGGAGAAGGAATTGACAGGGACATCCAATGCCCTAAAAGACCCGAAGATAAAGCAACAGGAAATGAAGGACCTTGAGGTAAAATCCAAGAGCATGCGCAATGCCACCAATACGCTTAGCAAGAAAGGGGAGAAGATAAGGAAGGATCTTGAGGATATTTCGAAATAACTGTGATCGTTAATGGCCCAGGAAGATACAAGGAATAAGGAGGTGGCCTCTTACAGGCTCAATGCGAAGGGTCTGATTGCCAACATCAGGATACTCGATGACGGCGGCTTCGTACTTAGGTATGATGTTGACATGCAGGGTCTCGGCGAGGCAACAGCCGTCTTCCTTCTTTCGTTGAGGCAGGAGCTGCTCTCCCTGGTCCCTGTGGACCTCTCGAGGGTGGAGGACAAGGCATACGAGCAGGAACTCACGCTCAAGTACACCGAGGCATCGAACCTGATAATAAACAAGTATCTTCCTGGCACGCGCGAAGAGACAAGGAACATGCTCATAGCATTCATTCTCAACATGATGCTAGGCCTTGGAGAGCTCGAGGTCCCTCTCTCTGACGACAATCTGGAGGAAATTGCTGTGAACGGGGCACGGGACAACATCTGGGTCTTCCACAGGCAGTTCGGCTGGTGCAGGACCAGCCTCAAGATAAACACTGAGGAGATGATCTACGATGATGCGGAGCAGATTGGAAGGAGAGTGGGGAGGCAGATAAACAACCTTTCACCGATGATGGACGCTGAGCTTCCCGACGGCTCCAGAGTCAATGCTACCCTATTCCCTGTCTCGCAGGTGGGCAACACAATCACGATAAGAAAGTTCACCAAGAATCCGTGGACAATGCCACTGTTCATACAGAACAAGACTATATCGCCGAAGATAGCCGCGCTCGTATGGCTCTGCATGCAGAACGAGATAAGCATGCTGATATCGGGAGGAACGGCAAGCGGAAAGACCAGCTTCCTCAATGCCATGGGTGTCTTTCTCCCTGCTAACAGGCGTGTGATCTCTGTTGAGGAAACAAAGGAGCTTACCCTTCCAAGCTTCCTCCAGCTCATCCCGATGCTTACCAGGCAGCCAAACCCTGAAGGGAAGGGCGGCGTCAGTCTTTACGACCTGATGATAAACGCGCTGAGGCAGAGGCCAGACATACTCCTCGTGGGGGAAATAAGGACAAAGAGCGATGCGGAGACATTGTTCGAGGCAATACACACTGGCCACGCGGTTTACGGCACGGTCCACGCCGACAGCGCTGAAGACACGATAATAAGAATGACAAACCCGCCGATAGCGACGCCCAAGATACTCATGACGGCGATAGGCGCGGTGCTGACTCTCTTCAGGCACCGCAGGCTCGCAATAAGGCGTGTCTACGAGTTCGGGGAGATAACCCAGGGAGGAGACGTCTCCGTATTGGAACGCTGGGACATAAGGAGCGACGCCTTCGTAAAGGTCTCGGAGATGGACAAGCTTGCGAGCACTATAAGCCTCTTCAGCGGCTACACGATGAAGGAGATGAACGACGACCTTGACGAAAAGGCAAAGATACTCGAATGGATGGTAAAGAACAACGTGACAGGCGTTGATGATGCGGGATACGTAGTCGCAAGCTACTACAAGGATTCGTCTAAAGTTATCAAGGCGGTGCAGGATGATGTCCAGTTCGCTAGGGATGTCTTCTAGGTGTTCGATTGGTTGAGGAGCTGGGATACGAAGAGGCAATAAACGAGGTAAGCGCTATAGAAGCGTCTGCACTGCCCAACAGAGTAGTTGTGCTCAAGGTAAAGGAGGCTCTCTCCGAGAGAGTGGCCATACGGACATACGGGCAGAAAGATGCACTAAGGACAATAGAGCTTGCAGGTTCAATCGTCCCTTACAATGCTGCAGACGAGGTCAAGCCGGTTAAGCAGGAAAAGCGCAGCCATGGCCTTGGGCTGGGAGGGCTCTTCGGAGGCAGGAGCAGGCGTCCTGTAACCGCAGAGAAGGAATTCAAACCCGGAGAGAACGTGCAGATGATGGCAAAAGGAAGCCGGGCTGTCGGATCGACAACCGTTCAGCTGCAGCCTTCAACGCAACCAAGCTATATGCGAGTGCCTTCCGCAGGCGGCATGGGTACGATGGAACACGATGCCGGCAACGCGGGGAAGGAGCTCAGGTCGATACTCTCAGGAAGAATTGGCAGCAGGAATGCCACTCAGGATATTTCAGCCAATGCTGAAGATATGATAATGCCTTCGCTTGCGGTTCCAGATCAGATAGCCGAACTGGAAAGAATAGAGCTCGGTCTTGATGGCAATGTATTTAATAATGAGCAGCTGAAGCTGATAAGGATGGAGATACAGTCACTCAAGGCCAATATGAAAGGGGAGAAGTCCGCGCAAGGCGAAGTGGGCTCTCTGCTATCGGTTAGGGATCAGAAACTCAGAAGCGTAGAGACGAAGCTAGCAGGAGAATCAAGATGAGCGAATGGCTGAAGATAACAGGGACAACAAGGATTCGGGAAGGATAGTCGGATTCACGAAGCCGCGCAAATTCCTCTTCTTCAAGATAAAGTCGAGGCCTGTATACGGCTCCAATGCGACATCGGCATTCAACATGCCTGCAAAGCCCGCAGCTGCGCCTTCCGGCCTGCAACAACCTTCACAGATCAAGCGCACTGCAACACGGATAAAATTCTCAAGGATCGACGTATACCTTGACAACGTGGTTGCAAAGCGCAAGAACCTCGACGTGCAGCTTCGTGAGCAGGGCATAAAGGGAAGCCCGCAGCAATTTGCAAAACGCATGATGATCAATGCGATCATCTTCAGCGCATTGATAGGAATAGCACTTGCCGCAATGCTCTTCAGGCTTCTATCAGCCTCAAATGCAAACCCTACGGTAATAGCAGTATTGCTTGGAGGCGTCTTCGCCCTTGCCTGCTACAACATGCTCTTCAACCAGTTTCTCAGATACCCTGCAAACAAGGCGAAGGCTAGGGGCAAGGAGGTCGAGCGCGCTATACTCTTCGCCGCGCGTGACATAATCATAAGCCTCAGGTCGGGAGTGCCCCTTTTCAACGCGCTCACGTCAGTCTCCAGCGGCTATGGCGCGGCTAGCGCAGAGTTTGCAAAGATAATAAACCTGATTCAATTGGGAATGCCCATGGACCAGGCGATAGACCAGGTCAGCGCTGCCAGCACATCAAGAACTTTCAAAAGGATAATGCTCCAGGCGAGCGTAAGCATAAAGGAAGGCGCCGACGTTGTCAGCGCGTTGCAGGAGGTAGTCGACCAGGCGATGCAGGAGAGGACCATTGAACTGAGGAGATATGGGCAGAGGCTCAACGCCCTCTCGATGTTCTACATGCTTTTCGGAGTCATCTTCCCAAGCATAGGCATCGCCGTGCTCTCCATCCTCACCACTTTCATAAACATCTTCAGTGTCACTAACACGGTTCTCATACTTGCGCTCGTGTTCATAGCCCTGCTCCAATTTGTATTCTTCAACATAATGAAGAATTCGAGGCCTTTGTTCACTCTGTAGTGGTATTGATGGCTGGATTCACATTCGAGAGACTCGTTTCGAGAAGCGTCGTGAAATACATTTCAGACGAGCTTGACCTCTCAGGGGTGAAGATCGCGGTAAACACGTTCATAGAGATCGCACTGGTAGGTTTCTTCGCCCTCTTCCTCATCGTACCTGCATTGCTGATCATCTCATTGCATTTCAACACCACCATCGCCGCGGCGGTGGGACTCGTTGCAGGGGCTGGATTCGAGATGGCCCTCTACGTATACCTTGAATTCCAGATAGAGAAGAGGAAGACATTCATCGAGACGCTGCTTCCCGACTACCTTCAGCTCGTTGCCGCAAACATACGGAGCGGCATCTCGCTTGACAGGGCGCTTCTTCTTGCAAGGAGGCCGGAATTCGGCTTCTTCACGCAGGACATAGAAGTGATAAACAAGCAGCTCTACAGCGGCGAGACGATGGTAAACGCTCTAAACAACCTTGCAAAGATGTACAGGTCAGTTCAGCTGAAACACACAGTAAGGATGATACTCGAGGCAGTGAGGTACGGAGGAGCGCTTGCAGACCTGCTCAACCAGATTGCGAAGGATTTGAGAGTCCAGCAGACAATACAGAAGGAGATAGCGGGACAGCTCTTCATGTACACCATATTCATAACATTTGCAGCGGTAATCGCCTCGCCTGCGCTCTACGGGCTGACGCTCCAGATGATAACTATAACGGACAAGGTATGGGCCGGCATATTGCAGCAGAATCCAGGCGGTCTGCCCACTACGGGCCTCTCATTCCTCAAGCCAAGTCCGCCGCAGATCACCACAGGCGCATACTTCGACTTCGCCATAATTGCCATACTGATAACCACAAGCCTCAGCTCGTTCACGGTTTCGGCAATAACCAGCGGAGAGCCCATAAGAGGAATAAGGTACCTGCCTGTCTTCGTTGTTTGCGGTCTTGTGATCTTCTACCTGGTTACCCTGTTGATGGGTTCCATATTCTCAGGCTTAGGGACTGCAGCCTGATCAGGTGAATCCGAAGTAGGATCTAGCGTTCTGCGTTACTGTGGTGCCTGCTGGCCAGGAAGAGGCCGTATAAGTTGGGCCTGGCAGGTTATAACCATATGATGCAAAAGGAGATGTCACATTATTTCCATAGCCTGAATAATCTTTGACATTTCCAGCGAGTGGCCACCACGCCACGAGACTGGCAGTAGCAACTGGCGGTCCTCCGGGCCCTTCGTGGTACAGGCCGCCGAGCGCATTTGCGGAAAGGACGACATTATAAAGCTGCACGTCAGCCAGCTCGCCGTTGAACCAAAGCGGCCCTCCGCCGCAATTCGTAGTGCCAGAGCTCTGGGTGTCGTAGTTAGAACCAAACACCATGTTGTATATGGCCGAGGCAGGATCAATGGTCATAGTTGCAGGAGTGTTGGCGCTCGCACCATTGAGGTACGCTATCAGATTACCAGAATTGGCAAATGTCATGGCGCCGAAGTACCAGTTGTGTGTACTCAATCCAGATATGCTCTCAACCATAGTTCCAACGCTTTGCTGCTGCACTCCCGCAGCAAAGGAGTTGCCGTTGAGTTCAAGATATGCAGCCAGGCAGTTTGAGCTCTGCGTGGTCCCGAATCCAACAGGTATCTGTGTGCCTGTTAAACTGCTGGGGCTGAACCATGCAGTCAATGTAATAGCACCTGTAGAGAAAGGCAACTGTAGGCTGCTGCTTGATGATGATGCGGGTATGTTTATGTAGCTGGTCGCCCCGTTAAACTGGGCTACGGGCAGAGGTCCTCCAACCCCAAGCAGCTGGCTCCCAACATAGATGTGCGGCAGGGAGTTGCTTGTGCACTGTGGGAAGCTTGAGCACGAGAAGATTCCCGGTACAGGAAGCGCCGTGTTTCCCGATAGGGCAGTGCTAAAGATACTGTCGTATTTGTAATTCAAAGGCAGGCCGTACGCGACGCTTGTAGGAGTTCCGCTTTTGCCTGATCCCGAATAGTCATTTCCATTCCCATTCAGCGGCCACCAGCCCAACAGGTTCTTCGTAGCAATGGGCACACCTCCGATTCCTTCACCGTACAGCGTCTGTATCTGGCTTCCGGTGAGTGTTGTATTGTAAATCTGCACGTCAGCCACGGAACCGTCGAAGTAGAGGCTGTTCCCGGTGTCTACCCCGATATTCTGCCCGCTATTCACCGCTATAGACCCGCCGGTCACTTTCGTTCCCACCAGAGTCCCGTTTAAATAGAGGCGGAGCGTGTTGCCGTCATATGTGCCTGAAACGAAATACCATGTGTTCGTTGCCATGCCGGGCCCCGCTGCGGCAGTGTGGACCCCTGCCACTGCCCTCTCGAAATAGAGGTAAGGCGCGGAGGGGGAATCAGCCTGGTCTATTGCAATCGCATATCCATTCCTTGGTGAACCAAGGTCATCGCCAAGTATTACCGGGTAACCTGAAGCGCCGGCATTTGTGAACGACGCTGCATCGAACCAGAGCGTAAACGACATGCTGTTCGCTCCGGCTTCCTGGGGTATCTGCGGCAGGCTTAGATCGCTGGTAGCGCCGTTGAAATAACCTGCCTGCTGGTTTGCCCCTGCAAGGTTGAAGAGTCCCTGCGGATTGGCAGAAGTGAGTGCACCATCTACTCGGCTTGCATAGGAAGGCGCATATGGGGAGGCATAGTAATAGCCATTGTAGAATGAAGACTGAAGGCTGCTGACATTAAGCGCCGCAAGTAGCGGGCCATAAATAGCCACCTGCTCGCCTGTCTGGAAGTACTGCAGCTGATTGCCAGTATTTGCGTATTCAAGCCAAGGCACAGTTGGCTGGTTGGTTATCTTATAGGTTATCAGCCCGCCGAAGTTGTTCGCTATGTTGCACACCGAGTTGGTGATGAAAGTGGCATCTGGCGTGACAATTATTATTGATTTGTTGAGCGGCGCGGAGGTTAGCTGTCCGTTCATGTAAGTTGCTATCGGGTTTGAGGAGCCTGCGCATCCCACCTGCGCTGGCAGGACATATATTGTCCCATAAGAGTAGCTGAGAGTATTGCCTGATATGGCATATGCCACGTTTGCGGAGAGGCCGTGCCCCTGTCCCGTTATGAAATTGCGGGCAGTGCCTCCTTGCGAGAAGTTTATGTACTGCAGCACCCCCCGCTGCGCGTAGTAGAGGTCGGGAGTGCCTGCCAATGGCACTGAGACGTTTACCGGTATGGCATAATTGTAAGATCCTTGCGTGGTGTTTATGGAGACTTTCTCCGTAAATGTGACGCTGAGATTGTAGGGATTGTACTGCGTGATGCTCGGCGCTGTCTGGTTGAGGTGCACCACCATGTAGCTGGAATTGATTATCGCAAGGAGCTTCTTGTCATAGGCAGTCAAAGTGAGATTGCCCATCGAGTTCGAGAGATAGAGTCCGCCGGCGGAGGAAGGTGAGACTCCGGCTACCATCGCGTTTGATATCATGGTTGAAAGTGTTGCGTTGAAGTTTGTTATGAAATTGCCCCCTCTCATGTTAGGCTGCATCTCATAGTTTGCGAGAACTGTGAGCGCCCTCGCGGCGCTCGCCTTGGCCAGGGCGGCGACGCTGGGCTGTAACAGCGTCGCATAATCGGCGCTTGTGCTAGAGAGCGCAACGCTCTGGGATATGTTGTTGTAATTAGTAGTCAGTTCTGCGAAGACCAGGAGTATCGAGAGCATGAGCAGGAATAGGATTAGCAGGGTAAGTGACATCAGCTGCGCTTTCTCGCTTTTCACCTCCATGCGTCCACACCTATGTTATATAGACCAGTCGTCCCGCTGCTGTAGTTCTGCTCGTATAGTATCGTGCTCGACCTGCCAACCTCATAAGCGTCGAGAAGCCCCTGCGGGACATAGTTCCCGTTTATGTATGCGACGTTGACGCTGTAACCCGCATTCGACTGGTTCCCATAATCGTTTGCATCTCCGTCAAGGGGATACCATGAGAGAAGGCCCTGGTTGTTGAGCGGACCGCCCTGGAGCCCTTCCTGGTATATCACACCGAGCTGCCCGCCCGTCAGCGTTGTGCTGTAGAGCTGAACGTCAGCAAGAAGGCCATCGTACTTGTTCGTGAGGTTGCTGAACGTCAGGCTGTTGGGGCTCTGCACGCTCTGCGATACAGAGCCTGATTTGACTTCAGCTCCGTTAAGATAGACTGCATAGAGTGTGCTCGAGCCAGAGGTCTTCGCCGTTATCGCTATGAAGTTCCACTTGTTGAACTTAACTGCGTTTGACGTTGTAACCGAATTGGCTGTGCCAGGGTTCAGCACGATGTCATTGTTCGAGTTTATCCCTACCATTATGTACCTAGGGATGCTATCCACCATGTCCTGCTGCACCGCATTCGGTGCGGTAGGATAAGCCCAGAAGGATAGCGTCATTGTGTAAAGGGTGGAGTAGTTGCTTCCTGTTATGATGTAGCTGTTTGATGAAGGAGAGAACGATGCAAGGCTGAGCCCGGATATCACATTCGAGCCTAATGTGACTGTGTAGTTGCCCATAGTCTCCATGTTGTTGAGCAGGTAATCTGCGCAGCTGCCCTGGCCGTTCAGGTAGAGCGAGGCTGCTGCCTGTAGCACGGTGGTCTGCGAATTCTGGTTGCATGAGCCATATCCTATCACGTTGGCTCCGGCGGTGAGGTAGAGCCTTCCATAGGCGACGGTCATGTTAGGGCCGAGAGAGGAATAGGGTATCTTGCTGGTCCAGAGGATCGCCCCTGTGCTCAGGTTCAGCGCAATAAGGTAATTGTTCGCCCACAATGAATATACGTCTCCTTGAGCTATTACCGGAGATGTGCCAGTAAGCGGCGATCCGTACTTGGACGGGATCGCGGTGCTCCAAGCTGTTGTGCCTGAAGGCTGCATGTCTATGATTGTGTTTGTGTTCTGGAATACAAGGTTGCTGCCGCTCGTGGCCACGCCGGATATCGCAGACTGGGAAACGGAGTTGCCGAGCAGAGTGCCATTTATATCGAATGCGTCTGCAGTGCTGCCTGTTCCTATCGCTATTACGTTTCCGTCAGCGGCGATCTGCGTATTCAGGCTCCCAAGCGTATTGCTCCAGATTGATCCCTGAGTAACAACATTCGGCATATTGGTCAGGAGGATCAGGGCATTTCCAGACTCTGCAGCTATCGAACCCTTTGCTATCGCAATAGAGATGGCCTTCTTGCCGGTGGAGAGCGCATTGGTGGACTCTATGGTGCCGTTATTGGCATAGAGCACATAAAGGTCGTTGTTAGTGCCGGCGTAAAAGATATCTCCGTCGTATCCTACCATCTGCGCCGAGGGACTTGCAGGGGCGTTTGCTGTCCATATTACACTTCCATTGTTTGCGTTCAGGTCAACGATCTTGCTTGATGTTGCATAAAAGATGTTGTCATTGTAGAAGAGAGGCGCTGTCAGGGGTTGCGCGCTGCCGTTTGCCCATAAGGTCCTTCCGCTCTTGTTGAGCGCATATACCGCGCTCCCCGTGCCGAAGTAAAGGTTGCCTGAATCTGCAGTAATTGCAGTGGTTATTGCATTGGACACGGAGAAGAATGTTGATATGAAAGGCTTGGAGGGGCCGTAGCTGCTGCTTGCCTGCCCTGATGCTTGCGATCGGTACCCGTCCCATGCAGACCCTGCGCCTGACTGCTGGTTCGTCATCGCATACGCTATCGGAGAAGAGCCTGCAAGTGAGGATACGTTAGCCCCCATCAATACATTCAACAGGTTCTGTGCGTCAACGGACTTGAGCACGTAAGGCGTCTGCGGGATAAACTGGAAATAGAGGAGAATGGAGATTGAGGCCGAGGCTATTATCAGCGCGAATATGGCGTCAATTGTGAATGCTATACCCTTCATCATGCCACCCCGAAGGTAGTGTTTGTCCAGACTATGATCTGCATCTGCGCCGACGATCCCGATATTGTTACCGGTATTGTTGCAACCTGTTCCGTAGTTGCGTTCTTGATCGCGGGGTTGCTGCCTATTGCAAGGTTGTAATTGCTTCCGTGTATTATTATGTAATAGTCGTATCCAACTCCAAGGTCCTGCTTAGTAGCCTGGTAATTGTTGTTGGACATGGCAAGGAGCGTGAATATCTTCTGCGTCGATAGGTTAGCCTGGCCTGTTGAGCCAAGCCCTATCGAGATGTTGCTCCATGTCACGGTGTTGCTCGCTGAAATTGTCGAGTACCATCCTGAAGGCGAACCAGGCCCTACCAGCCTGGTTTCAAGGGATTGGAGCTGCCCCTGCGCGGCCCCCACGCCGTATCCGCTAGCCAAGGTAAACTGATTGGTTACGTCGTACCATACAAATGTAATGAGGACTATAGACACGCCGAATATGACTATGGCGAAAATAGCGTCCATAGACCAGAACTGAGCTTTCATGGCAACCAACTCATCGGGATATATGCGCTTGCCGAAGGAGGCATCTGTCCCTTGTACAACTGGAATATCTGCGAGGCATTGAGAGCAGTGCTGAAGAGCTGCACGTTTGCTATCGATCCGTTGAAGTTGCTGTCGCCCGCGCCTATGTAGAGGGCCTTCGAATTTGCAGAAGGGTTGGCCAGGCTCGTATACTGATTGGACTGCTGCCCGTTTATGTACCATGTCAAGGTGCCGCTGTTGAAGGTAACTGCAGCATAGACCCATTCGGCGCTTGGAACGCTGCCGCTTTGGTAGCCGTCGTGCGCCGTTCCTGCCGAGTCAGTGTACTTGAATATGAGCGGCTGGTTCTGGGTGCTTCCGCCGGAGCAGCCATTCGCTGATTTGGAGTATATCAAGACATTGGCAGTGCCTGACTTTCCTATGACGCTGTTGCATCCGGACTGGTAGAGATTCCTGTTCATCCAGAAGGATATGGTGTACGAGGTCTGCAAAATAGGCGAATTTGATGCGAGCACATGCGAATTTTGTGTGTTGAAGCCCTGTCCATAACCGCCTATTGACGGCAAAACGGTCTGGAGTATTCCGTTCGGCACGACATAGGATATAGAAGATGCTGTGCCGTTGTCTGCATAGAGGCTGTAATCATTTGTGTCCCCATCCAGCGGGTACCAACCGATAAGTCCTCCCAGGCTGATGGGAAATGCAGTTGGACCATTGAGGTACAAACTCGTTATATTGCGCTGCGAGAGTGCAGTGGAATAGATCTGCACATTGCTTATGATGCCGTTGAATCCTTTGCCTATGAGTCCTGTAGAGGGAGTGCTGTAGTTCACAGCTGTGTTTGTGCAGGCAGATGAGGCCTGAAGGCTGCCGTCCAGATATACTGCGATGCCGCTCGTGTTGTAGACTGCTGAAACGAAGTGCTTCCTTCCGTCTAGTATGCTTGTGCCGCCTGTGACCGAACAGCTGCCCCATGAAGTCGCAATGCCCCTCACTATGAAGTTAAGGTCCCCGTTCTTCAAGGAGAAGTTGTAACCCTGCTGGCCAGCGGATCCGTTGTCAGAAGCTATCTGCGGCTTGCCCGCCTGCGCCGCGCTCGCATTTATCCATGCGACTATGCTTATTGCGCTCAGCGGCTGCAATGTCAGGCTGTTCCCTATGTTTATGCTTGAGGACGCGCCGTTGAAAGAGCCGTATTGCAGCGTTCCCACGCTCCTGTTCGTGACGCCTGAGATATTGAAAGGTATGGCATAGGTATTGACTGATGATGCATTGTTCTTGTTGCCTGAGTAGTCAATCGCGTCTCCGCTCAAAGGCCACCAGCCGATATTGCTTTGGAACGGGAAAGGAGGAGCGCTTATTCCCTCCTGGTATAACGAAGATATCTCCCCTGTGGTGAGCGCGTTGGTATATGCCTGCGCATCAGTGATATAACCGCTGAAGAAGTTGCCAGGTGCACCGCAGTACTCGCAAGCGCCTATGCTTATGGCGTTGGTTGTAGCACCGCTCAGGGTTCCTGAAATGCCCAGCGTGTTCGCTATTCCTCCATTCACATATACTGTCTCGGTGCTTGAGCCGTAAGTCCCTGCGACAAAGTACCAGGCGTTGTTCGATACCTGCGTTGCAGAGCATTCGCTGTTGGAGGGAAATCCGGCGTTTATGCCGTTGAACGAGATGCAGGCCTTTCCTCCCTGCAGGGAGAGCGATGCGCCTCCAATGTCAATTATGTCATCCGCTATCTGCGGCTGCATGGATATCGCGGGCTGCGTGTCATATATCCATGCCGACAGTGTCGCTGGCTTATACGAGGCGCTGCCGCTGGAGTAGACATAGCTATCCCTTCCGTCAAATCCTGTAAGAAATGCGGGCATGCTCCATGAGACGTTGTTCGTTGCTATGCCCAGGTAGTTGTATCCGCTTATATCCGGGGAGTATATTCCCTGTCCGAGGTTCAAAGGCCACCAGCCTACAAGCGCGTTCTGGGAAGAGGAACTTCCGCTGTATGCCACCGCCTTTACATCCGCATAGCCGTTGTTTCCCTGCTGCGTAAGCAGGGCCCTTGCCACACCGCTTGAGTTCGTGTAGTTGGCATACCCATAGGCGCCTCCGGAGAAGTTGCCCTCAGTTGTCTCAAATCCTACCAGCGTGTTGGCAAGCAGGGCTCCTCCTTTCCCGCGCACCGTTGCGTAGAGCTGCGCGACAGTCTGATAGGGCACGTAGCCGACAGCGTTTCCGTTATTCCCATTTCCCGAGTAATCCTTGGAGTTGCCGTTGAGGGGAAACCATCCAAGTAGGCCTGCGCCGACTGTCGGCGAAGCCGTAATGCCGCCAAGATAAAGCGCCTCTGCCGATCCTGAAGCAAGAGTCGTATTGTAGATCTGGATATTTGCAAGTGAGAAAGCGCCGTTCTGCGCATCGTTTGTTATCAAGACATTGTTCGTATTCTGGACTAGCGAACCCGCATTGGAAGAATGGCCGATCGCATTGCCGTTGACGTACAGTACGCCTCCGGCGGTGCTGGAGTACGTGAATATTAGGTTATACCAGGAGTTGAGTCCGTTAGCTGGTATTGTGTATGGAGGACTTATGGCATTCCATGAGCCGCCTGCATCGCCGTACAGCTGAACGATTCCCTGCTGGTTATTCCCCAGGTTGTTGCCGAATAGGTAAAATGCATAGTTGTCGGTGCCCGAACCAAGCGTACCCTTGTTTATAGGATGCGCTGCAGACGACGTGGTAAAGTTCCTGACATAAATCCAGAGTGAGATGCTGAGTGAGTTTGTTGCTGAGAGGGGTATTGTGTTTGTCGTTACAGGTATGCTTATGCTCGCCTGCGAGGATAGTCCGTTTTCGGGGAAGAACGTAGCTGCGTGCACGACCTGGGATGAGAGGCTTATGGATCCTGCCTGGTTGGTGGCATTAGGGCACATGTAGTCTACGCATATCGTTCCATAGACATTCTGGAGCGCCAATGTTCCGTTAGTGACAGGCACCGCATATGTGTTAGTGTTCGATGAGAGCCATGCAGAGTTTGAGGTTACGCTTCCTGAAAGACTGAATGCGACTGCGCTTACTACTTCTGACCCCAGTGTAGCCGATACTATAATCTCGCCGTTTTTGGTGACGTTAAGCGAGTATGCTGATATGGAGCCGCTGGATGGGATCTGCGTTGTGGCATTGTAACCGTTGCCTGCCTGCTGCGCGATGTTCATCTGGCTTGCAATATACTCTGCAACTAGCTGGAGATGCGAATCGAGTTGCTGGTTCAGCACTGATGCGCGCTGCTTGGCGACGGTGATGAAAATCAACGTGAAGAGTAGCATTACGAATGCGAAGACGATCATGTACTCTAGCGCGACCTGTAGCTTCATGAAAACCCTAGATTACTGGGGATATGTAGACGCATGGGAACTGGGAATTGTGCGGACATGATGATACCGCGGTTATGTTGACAAGATAGGTTCCTGGGGCGACTATGCCTCCAAGGGTACCGCTCACGTTTATCGGAGTGTATGCTGTGATGTAGCTCTGTCCGTTTGGCGCGCTCACGACGAAGATTATCTCATGGCCTATGCCGTTGTTGACTGTCCCTACGTAAATGAATCTTACACCAGTAGGCATCTGCACTTCAGTTATCTGCCTTGCCGGAGGCCCTTCGCTTCCTACGAGTGTGGCAATGCTTGAGAGCTTGCTTGCAGCCTGCTGCGCCTCTATCGATGCGAGTGAGGAATTTGCATTTGCCACCTGCACGAATGCAAGCGCGACTACAGGGAGAAGAACGGCAAGACCTGCTGCTAGCGTAACAAGCAATTCAAAGCTCGACTGGAGCCTAAGATTCGTCCTTTTCATATGATGACTCAGCCTCGCGTGCAGATGTGACCCTAATATCCTTTTTCTCCTGAACGACCTTGTACACTTTTGCCTCGAGGTCCTTCAGGGTCCTCTCAAGCGTGTGACCCGTTACAGAAACGTTTATTACCCCAGCGCCTGCCAGGCCCACCCGCGCCTTCATTTCATAAGTGTTGCTCTTTATATCCTTCACATTGAGCGAAACAAACTCGACGTCAATCTTAGCGAACTTGTCAAGGCGCTCTGCGAGCGAAGAGAGAGAATCATGGAGCTCTTCCCTGTACTCCTCAGTCTTCGGAGTAAGCCCCGATATGAGTATCTTTTCCTCCACCTTGCCTCCGCTCTGCACCACTCTCTCTATAACATCGCGAACGGAGAGCATTCCCACGGGCCTTCCGTTCCTTACAACAACCAATGAGGAGACGTCCTTTGTCACGAGCTGGCGTATGCCGCTCTCAACGCTCTCATCGTGCTCGATGCTGTTCGGAGACCTGCTGCATATGTCTCCTACGCGTATCTGCGCAGGAGTAGTGGACACTCTCTGCCTCCTTGATCCTCCCTCGGACCTCGCGCCGTATCTCACTATGTCCTTGTGCGTGAGCAGTCCGTACAGCTTCCCGTTTTCCAGGACGACAAGCCTGTGAATGCTGTTATCCTGCATGAGCTTCTGCGCCTGCGCCATGTTCGAAGAGGATTCTATGGAGATGACAGGACTAGCCATTATCTGGCTGGCTTTCGCCTTCGAAAGCATGTGCATCGAAAGCGCAGCCTTTAACATGTCCCTCCTCTTTACAATTCCTATGATCTTGCTCCCCTTCATGTAGGGCAGCGCCTTGCTCGAACTTGTATAGAAGTAGCCCATCGCGTCTGTTATCGATGTTGAGTCAGTTACTATCGGAACTTTTTTAGCGAACTTACCGCATGCGTACTTGTCCTCAAGTTTCAAAGAACCTTTCCTTGCAATTGCGCGCTGGTCAACTATGCCCGCATACTCCCCGCTGTTTGTTATTATTACTGCGCCAAGCCTGTCTATATCCTCAAGTATGCTTATTATCGGGACTTTTTGATCATAAGTAGCTGTCTTGGAGACGAATTCCTCTGGTACCTTTTCGAATATCTCTCTCATGTAATCAGAAAACTATAAACAAGTATCTATTTAAAGCTGATTCGATGATTTAAGTATGCGAGAATCCCTATCAGTAATCTGGGAATCGTGCCGGGATGGCAGATAGGCTATGCGTCCGCCTGCAGAGCGGAAAAGGGGGGTTCAATTCCCTCTCCCGGCTTCTTACTGACAGTAATAAGCCCTCTTATTTCAGAAGCCGCCTTATCTTTTCAGATACTTATCAACCTTAGAACTTGAGATAACTGTTATAACGTAGACCATGCCATTCTGTTCCCTGTAAGCAACAAGAATAACTCTATTCTCAAATTTCTTTACAGCAACGAAGTGATCAGTCTTCTTTATTGTGTTATCAGGATTACCCAATGTGCTTTCTACTCTTTCTTTGTCCAATGGCCTTGCGTGCAATCTATCCAACGCGTGCTTGGAGAATATTACTATCATTTAACTACAGCTATGAGGTTACCAAATTGTCTTGCTATTAGCTCATTAAGATTAACCTTCTTTTTTGAGAAATTAAGGATTTCCAGACCAATTATATGCTTACGGCTATCGACATCTACAAACATATCCTCGCTTATCTCTACAGTATCTGATACCTTCCCATTTTTAACCTTGATATAAGCAGCATCTGCCTCGGCATCATACTTTATTCTATATTCCTTCATAAATCTCAACTTTTTCCTGTTCTCTAAGGCTAACTATGACTGCTTTTTCAAACTCAGAAATAGGTATGCTGTTCCTCAACTTCTTTATACCGAGCCTCTTGCGCAACTCTTTTACCTCTTCTATGACTGACATGCATCCACCTGTTCAACTGCTAATCATATTTAGCTCTTATCGTTATTAAACCTATTGGTTTTAGACTGCCCGTCGGTTAACCCCTACGTATTACCTAACAGGTAATGAAGGTATTCTTTATTCTGCCTTTGAACTAAAAGAGCAGATGACGCCATATTTTATTTTAAAGTCGATAACTATATAAACAATCCATTGGTAATAGAATCATGGAGAGCATTAACGAGTCTTATGATGATGAAGCTAAGCGGATAATAGACACGAACCGATACATGGTGCTGGCTACATCAGGCAACTCAGGCGATCCTTGGGCTGCGGTTGTCTTCTACACCTTTGACAAGAAGTACAACTTCTATTTTCTCTCAGCGGTAGACTCCAGGCACAGCAAAAACATAGCAGAGAATCAGAACATCGCCTTTGTGATATTTGACGCAACACAGCCGATGGGCTATTCTGAGAGCGTCCAGGCAGAATGCATTGTATCATTCGTTAAGGAGAACGAGCTTGAGACGATTATCAAGCTTTATGCGGACAGGGCATTTCCAGACTCAAAGATCAAGGCTATAGAGAGGTACAGGCCGGACAGCTACGGAAAGACCGCGGAGTTCAGGTTCTACAAGGTCGAGGTCAAGAAGCTCTACATTACAGGCACTATCGACAGACGCACCGAGATAGAAGTGAGGAAGCTCTAGCCAGGCGTTTTTGATGGATTACTTCGCTAGGAGGGCATTCAGAGAGACGGAATCAATGCTCGACTATGGCGAAGAGATAATAATGAGTATAAAGCAGAGCCTCATCACAGATCTTGCCCCTTCGTTCGTGATAGCCACGAACAAGAGAATCATAATAATAAACAACTCTTTCTTCGGCCTCTACCTGAGCCACAACGTGTTCACGCCCACGGACTACAACAGTATCTACTACAGGCAGATAACAAGCGTAGTGCTGGTCAGGGGCAAGATCTTTGAGTCAATCAACATACGCCTTCTCGGCGGATTCGACCAGAAAATGGCGGAGCAGCGCAGGACAGAGGGCGAGATAGACGGGATAGCATCTAAAGACGCAGAGCAGTTCGCCAAGTTGGTGAACAAGATGGTCGATCAGCTTAAGAACGATGACCAGGAGCAGACGCCAAAGGGAGAAGACCGGAAGAATACGATCCTGAGCATATATTATGCGTTCAAGGGCATAGACCAGTACTCGTCAGTCAAGTCGCAGGAACTTGCCTACTCCGATGTGTTGAAACTGGTAGAAAATGACACGTCAAAGATAGTCTGGCTAGGCTCCGAATCTGCAGATTACATAAGCGAACTTTTAGGCGTGCAGCCTGAAAGGATAGTCAGGCTTGATCCTGATGAGGTGCAGATTGCCAGCAAGAACCTCTTCGCGCCCATGAAAGGTGATATCTTCGTGTGCTACAACGGCAACATTTCCAAGTTCGTCACAAAGTACATAAAGAAGGAGTTTGGGATAGAGGCATACACCCTGAAAGGCGGAGTTATAGGGATATTTGTTGGCAAGCGCATGCAGACGTAAACCAATACAATTGTCTTCTGCGGATGCTCTTCAGGATCAACTCAGGCCCATCATTGATGGTAGCAAGCCGTTCCCAGGCTTTCAACTCCAAGCACTTTTGATGTCTGAAAAGCAGTACAGGCGCCCCCTCCGGCTTATTACTGTTAAAAATCAGACGCTGCAGCTTCCAGGAACTCCTATGTTGTTCCTTGCTATTCTCTCTAGAGGCGACATTTCCTGCTCAGGCTCGAAAGTCGCAGATGCGGCTCTGTGTAGAAGCGCCCTTGCAAGCGCGCGTACCTCGATCTCTGGTGCGCCTGACCTGCGCACTATTGCCATCGCGCTATCACGCAACTCCCTTACTGCTGCCTGGCCCGCAGCCCTATTCATCTGCCTTTCCACAGGATGCTCCCTAGGTGCTACCGTAATTATCACAAGATTAGCTCTTTTTCTCTTAATTAAGCTTTCCTACGACTTCGTTTCAGGCCTTGAAATAGCTCTTCCCCCTGAGCACAAATTGTTTCTCTATCCTCTTCGGCTCGAAGTAGCCCCTGGTGAACTCTATAACCCTGTCAGGATCATATTCCTTGCAGCTGTAGATATCTATGCTGATAAAATTGCGCTTTGACAAGGTGTGTATCACTATAGAGGAGTCTGCAAGCGGAACCCAACCGCTAAGTCCTGCCTTGTCTGGGAATGATTTCCTATCGGTCCTGAAGATCTGCGGCGGCGCCTGCTGCTTCATGCCTATGAAAGTCACGAGCCTGCTCAGATAGCTGTAGCAGTGGTCTAGTTCGCCGCAAACCTCTGGCTTGCAGTCATAGCAGTCAAGCAGCAACTCATATCCAAATACTCTGTTGGACTTCTTCATCCCAGCCACGATTCTACTTAACCAGTCAAGGTAATAAATGCTGCTCTTCTAGCAATATCTGGCGTATCAATTCCCCCTCTCGGCTTATTGCCTGTTGGCATAAAAATAGACTACTGCAAGGAAGACCAGAAACATGGGAACCAGTAGCAAGTCGTAGATGTTTGCAACTGACTCTATGACCCAGAACATCGAGAATGAGAGGAGCAAGGCCGATACTGCGACCTTCATAACTGCCTGTTTTATCTTCCTTACCTGGGAACGCAGCAAGAACGTGCCGATAATGACCACAATCAGCCCTGCTACCAGCCCCAACAGCGTGGAATTGGAGTCTATCGGGATCAATGCTACTAGTACTATTGCCGCCTCAAAAGCTTCCACCGCGCCCACTGAGAAGCCCGCATAAAAGAGCCCCTTCTCGAATTTCTCCTTGGCGTAAGCCTCTTTCTTTCTGGCCCTCAACACGGCCTTCCTTGCACTTTTTGCAAGCCTCAGGCCAAAGTAGAGAAGCAGCGCTGCTGCAATCAGCCTTACGATAAACACTGGAAGATAGGCAATCTCTTTTCCAATCAGAAAGGTGATGGCCAGAACAACTGCGGCACCTAGCGAGACTGATACGAATGCCCTATAGCCAGCTTCTGCATAAATGGCCAGTGCCACTGCAGCTGCTTCTGCCATTTCAAGAAGGGTGATACCCATCGCTGCGAGGAATATTGATATGCTAAGCATTGATTCTATTCCTCTAATTCAATAAGATATTTAACTCATACGTCAGCCACCACACTGATGGAATAGCCGCTTTTGTTCTTCCTTATTTCTAGTCCATGGGGGGTGACTGCCTTAACAGACATAAGCGAGAAATCCCCTACTACATCCTTGCACATCAGAACGCTCTTGATTCTCAGTCCCCCTTTTTTCTCGCTTGATTCCAGAATCTTAAAGCCGTTTGCATTTAACTTCCTTGAATCTATAACGGAGAGAATGTCCTGGAGCACATACCATACAAGATCTTCTCTGTTAGCAGCCGTGTCTTTTATTTCAACTTCCTTATCCTTAGCCTTTATCTTTTCAATTTTCTTTACATCGAGCATCAGGTTGATTAGCGCCACTGCCGAATTCTCCAGCGCTGATTCAAATGTCTTGCCATAAGCTATGAACGACACATCAGCAGTATGTGGCAGGTATTCATAGCGTTTTTTCTTCATGGTTCCCTATTTACTGGTAGGGTATATATACCTGACAAGAGCAATAGCTCTGCCCGGTGAAGACAAGAGTAACTGCTGATATATGATGAAGTCCATATCGACTGAGGGCTTTCTCTGGTGGAGCGATGAGGTATAGCAAAAACATTGGCATCATGCTGTTTGCCGCGCTCATTGCTTTCGCCCTTCTCAACGAATTCCTGATAACGCCTCTCGCGATAAGCGACTCTGATTTCACTACATACAGCATCGTAATATTGCTCATGCTTCCGCTCTTTGCGCTCTTCATGCTCAAGGAGAACTTCCTTCCAGAAGTCACGGCGAAGGACATAATTGCAGGCATTCTGGCATTTCTGCTCCTCTTCCTCCTCATTTTCATATTACGCGTCAGGCTCTCGTATCTATTCGTCGATATGAGAGTAGACATGCTTCTATTTCCCTTGCTCATAGCCTCGCTTGCGATGCTGCTTTTCGGAATCAAGAACTTGAACAGGTTCCGTGCGATAATGGTCTATTCGATTTTCGCATCGCCAGCGCTCCTTCTCTGGCTTGCTTCAGCCAATGGCGGCTTTGTTGCTGCAAACACTCTGGTTATATACGAGATAGTCAAGCTTGGCTTCCCCCATGCGGTATACTCCGCGCCAATGACCATAACGGCCAACGGTTATTCGGTGGGAATAGGCCAGACGTGCGTGGGGATAGGCATCCTGATAGGCATTGTGATGTTCCTTGCTCCCCTGGCATATCTCTATGACGGCAAAGCGCCAAGAAAGGCGCTATGGATGGCTAGCGGGTTCCTCTTAATGCTGCTTCTAAACTTCCTTAGAATGCTTGGCATAGCAGTCTCATGGTTTTTCTTCGGGCCTAGCAACACCATAATAGCAATACATCTCTTTGCGGGAATACTTCTCTTCTATATAGCAATAATAGCAATGGTTCTTCTGTCTGGAAAATACGGCCTGGCATTTCCAGCTGCAAAGAAGAGGGCAAAAAGGCCTGAAAGATCAAAGCAGAACAGGCTTTATCTGGTTGGCATATTCCTTGCAATAGCCGTGGCAATTGCATACTATCTGCTTCTTTCTGACTACACAGGCGCACATATTCTCTCACCGCTCTCAGTATACCAGCATGGAACTTTCAACGCAAGCAGGCTTAACGGATTTGTCGCTATGGTCTCCAATCAGAGCAACTTCGACATAACGGCAATACAGGACACAGCGCAGAACAGTGTTGTTATAGCTGCAAGCAATGCGACTTTCAGCAGAACTGATCCGATAGCGATGCTGGTAACTTCATCGCTGATAAACGACCTTCCATACCTGCTGACGAATACGACCATAGTTGGCGAAATGACATTCTTCAGCAATGACAGCACTACACAGAGCGTTTATTATCTTGAGTCTTACGGCCGAAGCTTCATGCTCTTCAACGAGATTATTCCGTACACTTATCCAAACGGAACAACCACATCCATAGGAGTATATGCAGTCGTGCCTGCAAACGGGACATCAGCATCAATACACTGCAGCAACTACTACAATGCGCCTTATACTTCGATAATAAACTTCGCGAATCCTGTTTCGCATAATTCTTGGGCAGGCGCAAGGATAGTGAGCGCGTATTGCATAATCAAGAAGCTGGTGCGTCAATGAAGTTCGAGTATTCTGCAGGCGCTTTCGTTTACAAAATAGAAAGTGGCAGGATTCTCTTCCTTATCCTGAGAAGGGCATCGGGCCGGCGGGGAAAGCGGGGCGCCCCTGACTTGCCAAAAGGGCACATAGAGAGGGGAGAAGGCTCTGAAGAGGCTGCAAAACGTGAAATAAAGGAAGAGACAGGACTAACCCCCTTCTTTCTTCCAAACTTCAAGGAGAAGACAGCCTACTTCTTCCGCGAAGGCGGTGAGACTATCCACAAGGACCTGACTCTTTACATAGCAGATGCCGGGCCACAGAAAGTTAAGATCTCACACGAGCACAGCGGATACGAATGGCTTGATTATGATGAAGCATGGAAAGTCCTGGACTTCAAGGATATGCGCGCATTGCTTCCGATTGTAAAGGAGTACATAGATAGATGGGGAAGGATGACGAGACTCAATGCGGAATATGCAAGGCTTCCCCAGAAGCGGAAAGGATGGAGCCTTAGCAAAAGGTTGGTGCCCGGGGAAGGGAGGCTTGACGCAAAACTCATGATATTAGGACAGGCGCCGGGAAGGAACGAGGATATGCAACTCAGGCCTTTTGTGGGAAGGAGCGGGAAGCTTTTGGGTTCGATGTTAAAGGAAAACAGGATATCAAGGGAACAGGCCTACATAACTAGCGTGGTGCAATTCTTCCCTCCTGACAATAGGATGCCATCGGGGCAGGAGATAGATATATGCAGGCCTTTCCTTTTCAGGCAGATAGAGATCATAAGGCCTAAATTCGTGGTTCTCCTCGGCAACCTTGCAAGCATATCAATGCTTGGAATCGGAGAGGTGGAGAAGAACCATGGACGGATAATAAAGAAGCACGAGGTCACATACGCGATAACCTTCCATCCTGCGGCCGCGCTGAGATCCACCGGGACGCTTGCGCTTCTGCGAAAGGACTTTCAGAAACTCGGCAGGCTGCTTGCCGAGAAGTAGCGATTGCATATTTTTATACCCAAAGGTAGATATCTTACCTCAATGGGCGCGTAGCTCAGCTTGGTTAGAGCGCTTCTCTGATAAGGAAGAGGTCGAGAGTTCAAATCTCTCCGTGCCCACTCTTAACTCTTTTTGTATCGCGGTTCTAAATTCCGCACGTAAGTTTTATAAGGAAGGAACAAACTCATAGTAGTAAAGTGATTATACGAATTTTCGCATCAGAAACAGGAGGGATCAGAGCCTGCAACCTGAAGCTGCGATAATGCAGCTTAGGAGGGCAGAGCCTGAAGCAAGCGCGACTCCAGCACCCAGAATGAGCAGGAAGATGAGAATCGGTTTTGCAGCAGCCATCGTAGCAGCTGGCATAAGCGCACCGGTGGCGATCATAGAGACCGTAAAGTCTCCGTCATCAACCCAGATCACGCAGTATCTCAAGACCCCTGCTTCGGGCAATAGCACGGCGGGCAATACGCTTCCAGGAGGACAGAATCCCACGTCTGTGAACCAGGGCGGATACCCGCAGACACTCTCAGGCCTCGGGCAGGGCCTCCAAGGCTTGGAAAGCACCATCGGAACAATAAAGTCAGAGCTTCCAAGCAAGGATACCCTGAAGAAGCTGGAGGCTCTTAGCATCCAAATACCACAGGCTGAGAGCGAGCTTGCCCAGGTTCAAAGCGGAATCTCGGCTGTGAGGACCGAGATACCCCAAACAGGAAGCAGCATAGGCACAGACATAAGAGAGGGGATAGCGGCCTTCATTGTTACTATGGCGGGTGCCACAACACTGATCCTGAGGTCGCAGAGGAAGACCAGGAATGCGATAGGCTCTGCAAAGTCAGGCGGTTTGGGCAAGGAGACGAAACCTGAGCCTTCGGAAATTGCTAGCTGATCGCCGTTTGCCAAGATAAAGCGCAATGCTTATTAAGTCAAAATCCGGATATTGTAATAGTTGATGTGAAATGGTAAGCGGAAAGATGATTGGGCTTGCTGCTACGGCTCTTAGAAGCAATATAGGCCAGCTGGAGCACCCTTACAAGCTGACTTTCTCAATAACTTATCGTTGCCAGTCAAGGTGCTTGACTTGTGTTAAGCCAGACGAGATAATTATAGGAGATAATGCTCCAATATCTGCCCTTCACATTGGCGGTCATGCAGTCGGATCTACTGGCTTAAACAAGGTTTCACAGACTTTTTCTAGAATCTACTCTGGAAACATGACAAAAATAAAAGCGTCAGGTCTTTTACCGCTCGAAGTTACACCAGAACATCCTGTTTTGGTAATGAGTTCAAAGACGCTACGCCATTGTAAAACCATCAATGGAAAGAAAAACTATTTTCGTACATACAATTTCGGGAATCCTGAATGGAAAGAAGCTAAAGATATTTCTCCAAAGACTAGTTTTTCAGACGGAGATTATCTGTGTACTCCGATTATAGAACGGACTCTTACTGTGACAAAGATGGATTTAAAACATTTTAATAAAGGTCGTGGCATAGCAATTTCAAAAGCAAAAGGTGTTCCACTAGAATTCCCCATAAATACTGATACAGCATGGCTTCTAGGGATTTATGCTGCGGAAGGGTGCCCTGCGTCTAATGGTGCTAGATTTAGTTTCAATGTCACAGAAATAGACTTACATGCTAGGCTTACACAAATTGCAGAAGGATTAGGTTACTCTGTTTCTAAGACTGAAAACCGAGGATGTGCTTCGTGTTGCTTAAGCTCGCACGTTCTGTCGAGGGCATTTGCAGAGTGGTGTGGTACTGGAGCCCCTAATAAAAAGATACCAGACTTTATTTTGTTTAATAAAGATGCATCTATATTGAAAGCTTTCCTTAAAGGTTGGGAAGACGGCGATGGCTACTGGGCTAGAAACAACCTCTTTGTAGGGTCTAGTGTGTCCAAGACCTTAGCACTTCAACTTCAACTTGCGTATGCATCTTTAGGGATATCTGCCAGGGTAACATTTGTCAAGGGGGGGCAGAGCATGTTTTATGATAAACCAATTAATAAACATGATTTTTATGTAATTCAATATCTAAAAGATCCAAAGTACCGATATTCGAGGCGAATTGGCAATTATTTTATACATCCTATAAGGGAAATTGAGCATGTACCATATAGTGGCGCAGTTCACAACATAGAAACAGCAGATAACACTTATCTAGTTTCAAATGCAGTAGTCCATAACTGCAACATATGGGAGATGAAGCCCGTAAACGAGTTGACGCTCGATGAGATAAAGGATTTTGCCTCCAAGAACACATATTTCAAGTGGATTGAGATCACTGGAGGAGAGCCGTTCCTCAGGAGTGACATTGTCGAAATAGTAAAGGCATTCAAGGAGAACTGCAAGGACCTCTACATTCTGACCATGCCGACCAATTCGCTCTGCAACAACGAGGTCGTGTTAAGGAAGATAGAGGAGATGCTCAACATGGGCATACCGAAGATATCCATTACCGTGAGCCTTGACGGGTACCGCGAGATGCACGACAAGATAAGGGGAATACCTGGAAACTTTGACAGGTGCATGGCCATGTTCAAAGGTCTCAGAGAACTACAGAAGAGGCACAGGAACCTCTTCATGATCTTCGGATACACCATGAGCAAGTTCAACCAGGGGCAGTTCGAAAAGACCTATGAAGGCGTTAAGGCTGAGATACCTGACATAACCTACAACGACTTCCATCTCAACATAGGCCAGATATCGGACATATACTACAGCAATACCGACCTTGACTTCAAGGCGTCGCGAGAGCAGGCAGCCGCAGAGATATCCGAAATGATAAAGAAGAGGAAGCTCCAGGTGGGCGCGATACCCGCAATAGAGGGCGTATTCCTCAAGAAGCTTGTCGATTACGTCAACACGAACCAGACTCCCATAAAGAGCAGGAGTCTCGACGCATCGCTCTTCATGGACAGCTATGGAAACGTCTTCCCTTCGATAATGTGGGGCAGGAAGATAGGGAACATACGCGAGAGCAATTACTCGCTTGCACCAATCTGGCACAGCAAGGATGCGGAGGAAGTACGGGCGCTCATAAAAGAGGGAAAGGAGCCGAGCGCATGGACTGCATGCGAAGCCTACCAGGCGATAGTGGGCAATGTGCTCAACTTCATACGATAAATGCTGCAGCTATCGCAATGAAATAGAGGACGATCAGAACCATCCCTTGCAGGTAATTGAATCTGCCCCTGCTGAAGATTGCAATTGCCACTGCGTTTATTATTATCACGGCGATGAATTCGGTGGCGACACTTTTTATGTAGATGGGCGTCGTTGCAATTATGCCTATGATCCCCACAAGTATGGTATTGTTTTCCAGCTTGCTGCCTATGAACCCCACAGTTGCAGTGCTTGCGCCTCCAGGGCTGCCTCTGGAGAGCCTGTATCCGAATATCAATTCCTCCAGATCAGATGCAACTGGTATTATGATGAGGGAGAGGAGTATGACAGGAATGGTAAGGATTCCGGCGACGCTCTCTATGTCATGTATGAAGTAGCCCGAGAAGAAGATTATCAGGATTATTCCGGCAACCATCAGGGCAAGTCCCTCGAGGAGTATCTTCCTTCCCTCCTGTGTTTTCAGGTGCCCTACCAAGCGGGTGTGCGCCTTTGAATACCTGTAGGCTATGTAAACTATGTATATCACAAATAGCAAGCTTCCGGAGATCGCATCCAGTTTGCCGTAGACAAAGAGCGCAATAAGGGCAAGTGTGGAGATTATCAGGAATGTTATGTCAATAGTGTAATCTTCCTTCAGCACGACGTCCTTCTTCCATTTCATGTAGCATGCAAGGGCTATGATGCCTATTCCAAGTGAAAATAGGATCAGATTCCCTCCCAGCGCCGCGCCTATCGCAACGTCATACGAGCCGCTTGTTGCTGCCACGATGACGAATATGGTCTCGGGAAGCGAGGCCATGAAGCCGAGGACTATGCCGCCTGCCATTCCCTGCCCGAGGAGCCCCTCGAATTTCTCCGTGCCTTTTGTTATCAGCTCCGCTGCTACTGCAAATATGCCAAGGAGAACCAGCATTATCACTATCTCCTCGATCAATGTGGTCGGGTCGAGCATGATATCCAAGTCCCGTTAACAATCAGTTATCAACGCTTAAATAACCAGTCCCTTTGCTAAGTTTTAAATACTAACTGATGAATATCTCATCTATGCGAATACTCCAGCTAGACGTAAATGAGGTAGAATATGAGCTTGTCAAGCCGGAGGCTAAGGTCTATGAGAAGTCTGAAGAGAAGAAGGTTACTGTGAAGAACGCGCTGCTGCTGCTCACTTCTATAGAGAAAGGGGATGACAGCGCGATAGTGGAGAAGGCGGTAACTGCCGCAGCGGACTTCGCAAAGAAGCAGAAGATAGAGACAATTGTCATATACCCGTTCGCGCACCTGAGCAGCAATCTGGAAGCTCCTGCAAAGGCGCTTGAGACGCTTAATGAGATGAGGAAAGCCGCAGGAAGCAAGGACGTGAAGGTGGTATCATCGCCATTCGGATGGAATAAGAAGCTCAAGGTCGACATAAAAGGCCATCCGCTTGCGGAGATGTCCAGAGTCTATGGGTCAGCTTCAACTTTGTCAGCACCTGCCAATGCCAAACCTCAACAGGTCAAGACCGATCTATCTATAGTCAGAAAAAGCAGTTGGGCCGGCCTTCCACCTAATGATCACAGGACCATAGGAGAGCAGCTTGACCTCTACAGCTTCCAAGAGGTATCGCCAGGCATGGTCTACTGGCACCCCAACGGTTATCTCATATTCAAGAAACTGATGGAGTTCCTACGGGAGAAGCAAGAAAAATACGGGTACAAGGAAGTCAGCACCCCCATAATTGCAAATACTGCCCTATGGCATGTTAGCGGCCATATAGACCACTACAGGGAGAACATGTTCATATTTCCAGAAGGAGGGGAAGAACTTGGCCTTAAGCCCATGAGCTGCCCGTCCACTATCCTGATCTACAAATCAAGGGCATGGAGCTACAAGGATCTTCCTTTCAGGACTGCAATTTTCGATAGGCTATTCAGAAAGGAAAACTCGGGCTCTCTAACCGGCCTCTTCAGGGTACAGGAATTCAGCCAGGATGATGGTCACATATTCTTGAGGCAAGATCAGATCGAGGAAGAGATAACTATGCTCCTGAAGATGGTAGACGAGATCTTCCAGACCTTCAATATGAAATATACTGCCAATCTCTCAACCATGCCTGACAGCCACCTAGGCGATGAGAAGTTGTGGGAGAGCGCAACAAATGCCTTGAAGACGGCGCTGGAGAAAAATAAGCTAAAATACAGGGTAAAGGGTAAGGAAGGCGCATTCTATGGGCCAAAGATAGATTTCGACGTACTTGATGCCCAGGGCAGATCATGGCAGTGCGGCACAATACAGGTTGACTACCAACAGCCGCTTAGATTCGGGGCAGCATATGTGGATGCTGAGGGAAAACAGCAGACTCCAGTAATGGTGCACAAGGCCATATTCGGAAGCCTTGAGAGATTCATGGGGATACTTGTGGAGCATTACCAGGGAAAGTTTCCGACATGGCTTGCTCCTGTGCAGGTTAGGGTCATGTCAATATCCGATCAGGCAAGCGGATACGCAGAAAAGACTTACAGCGAGATGGCAAAGAATGGAATAAGAGCAGAGCTCGACAGCGGAAACAGGACGATTGATTACAAGGTGCGCGAGGCACAGCTGATGAAGATTCCATACATGGTTGTAGTCGGCCTGAAAGAGATAGACGCGAAGACCATTGCGGTCAGGACACGGGCAGGCAAGCAGACATTCGGAGTCGAGTCAGATAATTTCATCAAGGACGTCAGGAAGGAGATAGAGGAAAGGACAGATGCGCTTCTTTACCAGAAATGACTCTTCTATAAATCGGAGTAAACGCCTCTTCTATGCCCTATTTTGACGCCAAAGATCAACATGGCATTATTATTAATGCTCATTATTACCCTATAATCCCCAACCCGTAAACTGTATAATGATATGCCAATCAGGCGTTTAACATATGTGAATGGATTTTCTTTTATTTCGTCAAGTTTATCTATTATGCGCCTCGCAACGCTTTTGTCTAACTTTCCAAGGCCAGACTTGGCAGTGTCTGAGAATTTAATCTCATAGACCATTAAATCCCTAATTTCTTTCTAACTTGACTTAGCGAGTATACCTTACCTTCCCTTATATCTTTCAGTCCCTGTTCTATGCCTTCCAACTCCTCTTTAGACAGGGGTTCATAGTCGATGTTACTATCGGCTAGCCTTTCTATTAGTTTATCCATGGTTTCATTAGGATAAGCCTTTAGCTTTTCAAGTTTTCTCTTTAACGGCCTGCTAATCTGTATCGTCGTTGTCTCCATGGTTTACTATATAGCACTATAGCCATATATATCTTCCTATATATTTCGTCATATCTTGAAGACGACCTTTCCGATAACCATGTTTCTAGCCATACTCCCAAAATTCCTGCTGTCTCCGCTCTCATTTTTGTTGTCTCCCACAACAAAGACCATGGTATCGCTTATTGTTGAAATACGTTTTACTATCTTGATATCCTTTGTAGGATGCTTCAGTACTACCACATCTCCGATTTTGAGCCTGTTGCTGAGTCTGCTTACAATAAGATAGTCTCCAGCCTTTATCCTCGGCTCCATGCTCCTATCTTCAACCCTGAAGATCTTGATAGGAAACTGCACGGTTATACCTTTGGATAGACGAATTCGCGCTCTGTCGGGTAGAAGGACTTGGCCCTGACAGTCTCAACCCTCTTAGTCTTCCAGAAGATCTCAGCTATCTTCTCGACGTTTGCGAGCAAGTCTTCTCCTGTCTTTATGTCAGTGCTTTGCTTCGCCTTTGATGAGAGTTTGAGCGTATTCCATACCAGGTCGTGAAGCTCGGGGAAGTCCTTTGCATGCTCGGGCTTGAAGTAGTCGCCCCAGAGGACTTCTATTTCGTGCTTGCACTGCTCGGCATGCCCTTCCTTGACTTCGACGCACCTTATGATCTTGTTTCTGTCTTCTACCGAAGAGCCTCCGGCCTTCATTATGTCTGCAATGAGCATATCCATTCGTATTACCGTATGCGCGGACATCTGCGCGTTGTGCGGGTCGTATATCCCGCACGGTATGTCGCAGTGCGCATATGCTATCTCGAAATGCAATATCCTGTCAAGAACCCCCAGCATGGTCTTCGCTATCATCCTAACACCACTTATCTATATAGGGACTTGACAAATTAAATACCTTTGCGTCGAAGTGTGTTCGGAGGGTTTTCTCTTCT
>CAYQOG010000008.1:0-34841 GCA_964419095.1 Microcaldota archaeon | reverse complement strand
TACCTGTTATTATAAACAGCAAAGGCAAGGTGCCGCGTGAGACCTCAAGATACTGCATGAAAGCAGACAGTCCCAAAGGCATTGCAAAGCTGCTATGGCGCCTCAAGGACAAGGGATATGATGAGAGTCTGAGGAAAACTGCCATGAAGTATGCCAAAGGATTCACGTGGATGAGAACAGCAGAGGAAACGCTCAAGATCTATGAGGAATTTGTGTAGGAAGGCGCCCGTTCATAGTTTTAGACGTAAAAGTCCAAAGAATGGTAAACTTCTTTGAAGACGTAAGACAGGGTAAATGGCAAACTATGCAACAGGACTGGGCTAAAATAGCAGCGGAGGTTAAAGAAACCTCAGAAACTATCAAGCACATTCAAGCTGTGCTTTATAGCTCCAAAAGCCCAGAGCAGATTGTCGCAGAGCTTAAGAGATACCTGAAACCAGCTCCCCAGTCTACAAAAGCAATCGGGCATGGCGGGATTTGAACCCGCAACCCTCGGGTCCGAAGCCCGATGCGCTATCCAAGTTACGCCACATGCCCTTTTTGCAGATAGAGATATGAATGTATAGCAATTTATGGCTATTGACCATGCTTCCTGCCCCTGCTTTGAAACTTCGCCTAGCTGACGTAAATAGATTTATAAACCTTGAACGGCATAAGAAATTGAGTAAAGTGATAGAATGATAACAGGACTAGAAGTAACTAAGGTTGAAGCGAACAGGAAGGTCAGCGAAGCTATCAGCAACATGAAGTTCAACATAAACTTCGAGGATGTGAAGGTTGACAAGGAGAACGTCACAGTTGGATTCACGTTCACTGCTGTATACGAGGGCGCAGCCTCAAAGGAGATAGGGCAGCTAAAGATAGAGGGGAACGTCGTCTCAAAGGAGAACAGGAAGGACGCGGACGAGATAGTCTCAACATGGAAGGAGAAGAAGACCCTTCCGCTGAAATATGCGGAAGATGTCATAAACCTGCTTAACTTCGAGTGCGGTGCTCGCGGAACGCTCGTTGCCTACTCGATAGGCTTTGCGGCTCCACTGCCTCTCTCAAGGGCCAAGCTGGAACAGACCCAGTAAACCCCTCTGAAAGGCTCAGCGTCATTGCTATTTGTCAGGATGGGCCATGGAGGAATTAGAGCTGGAAGGCATAATAGTGGACGCGGGTTACCTGAACCTTGACAACAGGAGCGTCATAAGGCTGACTCTGAAGCGCGGCGACGAGACATACGCGCTTTTCGATTTTTCCTTCTTTCCTTATTTCTACGTTGTGCCGAGCAACGCCAATACCAACGAGAAGGCACTGGAGAGCATAAAGATACTTGACAACAACGAAGAGATCTCGGTAAAGGCTGCAACGAAAATAGAGACGATGCTCAAAGGGGAGAAGAGATCCGCGTACAAGGTTGAAGTAACAAACACGCGCCACGTTCCGAAGCTCAGCGACTATTTGAGAGAATTTGGCGAAGTCTACGAATACGACATAGTCTTCTGGAAGAGATACCTGATAGACAAGGACATATCGCCCATGTCAGGCGTGAAGATAAAGGCCCACAGGGAGAAAGAACTCTTTGCCATAGACTCGATATCGAAGGCAGATGTAAAGGGAGAAGTGCTCAACTACATCTGCTTCGATATAGAAACCTACAATCCAAGAGTGGTTCCCAAGGCGGAAATCGATCCTTCGATAATGATAAGCTACACGAATGGCAAGGAATCAAAGGTCCTTACGACAAAAAAGATAGACAGGCCGTTTGTGCAGTCATTCCCTACGGAAAAGGCTATGATAGACGCATTCTCCGATGTCGTAAAGAGGACAAAGACTGATGTCATTGCAGGCTACAATTCCTCGAACTTCGACCTCCCATACCTGCTCAAGAGGGCAGAGAAGACCGGCACAAAATTCGACATAACTAGATACGGCGAGGAAGTAAAGCCTGAGCATCACGGTCTCCTGGAAGCAGTGAAGATATCGGGTAGAACCAACATGGACGTATATAACGTCACCAAGTTCGTCTCCATAGTGGGCGCATCAGAGAAGCTTCTAAGGATAAACCGATTCACGCTTGGGGAGGTCTACAGGTCAATAGTGGGCGATACCAAGATTACTGTTGAGAAGAAGAACATCTGGCAGCTATGGGACGGTACGAAGGAGGACCTTGAGAACCTTGCCGACTACTCGCTGAGCGACTCGCTTGCATTGGAGAAGCTCTACGAGTTCTTCCTTCCTCTCGAAGTCGAAGTCGCGAAGGTCGCAGGAACGACGCTGGGCGAGGCCTCAATATCTACTACGGGGCAGCTGGTAGAGCACCTTCTCATGAGATACGCAAAGAATAACAACGAATTGATACCTAACAAGCCCAGCGAGTCAGAGATAACAAACAGGATAGCGAACCCGTTCGAGGGCGCATACGTAAAGACGCCTGATGCGGGAATCTACGACAATATCGCAGTATTCGACTTCAGGGGACTGTACCCTTCGATAATAATAGCGCACAATATAGATCCATCAACCATAGCCAAAGGCACCGGAGATTTCTACGAATCGCCAGACGGCACCAAATTCAGGAAGGATATCTACGGAATAGTACCAAAGGCACTGAAGATGCTTGTTGCAGAGCGTACGGCAGTGAAGAAGGCCTACAAGAAGGATCCTGACAGCAAGGAGCTCGCAGCAAGGTCCCAGGCTCTCAAGATACTCGCTAATTCATTCTACGGATATCTCGGCTATGCACGATCAAGATGGTATGACAGGGCTGCTGCAAGCAGCGTCACAGCATTTGGAAGGTTCTACATAAACAAGGCAATGGAGGATGCGGAGAAGATGGGATTCAAGGTCCTCTACGGGGACAGCGTTTCTAAAGATTCTCTAATAAGAGTGAGCAGTGATAAAAGTAATATATCGATAATAGATCAGAAAATCGAGGAGGCATTTAGGAAGGTCGATAAAAAAGACGCTTCAGGAAAAGAGTATTATTTTCCAAAAGAACTGTATGTGGAAACATTGGATACAAATGGCAGGACTATCTTAGCACGAGTAAATTATGTAATGAGGCATCGCACTAACAAAAAAGTTTACCGCGTGTGGCTTACTAATTCTTGGTACATCGACGTAACTGAGGATCATTCACTTATAGGTCTTAAGACTCGCTATTACTCTAAGAAAAGTGTAATGGAACGACTTGCAGAAGTTAAACCAACAGATATCGGAAAAGATATTAGCTCTCTTGTAGTTAAAAAGAAGTCTGTAAGAGGAAACGTATCAACGCGTAGTTATGAGAAAGAGTTATACGAATTGATGGGTTTCTTTGTTGGCGATGGTTCATTTGAAAGGAATAAGTATGGTAAGAGCTATTACCTCTATCTATCATGCGGAAACGAAAGAGAGGAATTCATAAACAAGGTTTTGATTCCTCTAAAAGGCAAAGGCATAATAAAAAACATTATAAGAAAAGGAACTAAAGGCGACGTAGAAGTAAACGGATTAGAAACTGTAAGATTGTTTGACTTAGAAATGCACGAAGGTCCAAAGAAAATTGTACCTCAATTCATGTTTAACGAAAAGGAAGAAAACATATACGCCTTTTTAAGAGGACTTTTCTCTTCTGATGGCACAGTGACGATGAGATCTGGAAAGCCTATGATAAATTATTGTACAATCGACTATGAATTAGCACGAAAGATAGGAAAATTGCTGTGGGAGGTAGGGATATCTAATTCTATATTTAAAGAGAATACAGAGAATAGTTACAAAGGAAAGAAGAGTGGCACGTACAGCTACCATGTTTATATTAAGTCCAAGGATATATTCATTAAAAAGGTCGGATTCTTGATTGATGCAAAGAATTCCAGAATTCTAAATTATAAAGAAACAGGGGCACAGAAAAAGTACATTAGACCCAAAGAATTTGATATTAGCGCAACAGTCAGAGTTGAGGAAATAAGTTATAATGATTACGTTTATGATCTTGAGGTTGAAGGAACTCATAGATTCTTTGCAAATGGCATATTAGTGCACAATACTGATTCATTGTTCATACTCCTTGGAAACAAGACAAAGGACGACGCACAGACTTTCCTGAAGACAGTTAACAAGTCACTGCCAGAATCGATGGAACTGGAGCTCGAAGACTTCTACGTACGTGGCGTATTCGTAGGAAAGAAGGGAGGAGCCGAAGGAGGCAAAGGCGCAAAGAAGAAGTATGCGCTGCTTTCTGAGTCAGGGAGAATAAAGATAAAGGGATTCGAACTCGTGAGAAGGGACTGGTCATTCATCTCCAGGGAGGCGCAAAGAAAAGTATTGGAAGCAGTGCTGCATGAGGGCAGCAAGGAGAAGGCAGTATCTGTTGTAAAGGAAGTCATTGCAAAACTCAGGTCAGGGCAGGTAGAACTGAAGGACCTTGTAATCTACACCCAGCTCAGGAAGGGAATAGACAACTACGATTCAAAGTCTCCGGAACTGGCAGCAGCGCAGAAGGCTGTGAAGGAAGGACTGAAGACGAAGGACCAGGTGGAAGGAACAACGATAGGATACATTATAACCAAGAAAGGCAGTTCAATCTCAGAAAAGGCGGTTCTTGAGGACTTTGCAAAGGACTACGATGCGGATTACTACATCAAGCACCAGGTCCTTCCTGCCACATTAAAGATACTTAAGGAACTAGGATTCAGTGAAGAAGAGCTCGCAGAAGGCGGCTCGCAGAAGAGGCTTTGACTATGGAACACAAACACGAACATATCCACGAAGAGAAAGACGATTACGACTACGATGTGATCAAGGAAGTAGGCAAGGCATCGTATGCAGCGTTGCAGCATGGCAAGAGCCTCATAAAATCAGGAGCCAAGCTCCTAGACATTGCAGAAGCAATAGAGAAGCATATGAACGAGTCAATGTTTGATCTTGCATTTCCTGTAAACATTTCTATAAATGAGAATGCCGCGCACTATACGCCTACTCCTGATGACAAGTCAGTAATACCTGAGAAAGGGCTAGTGAAACTTGATGTTGGTGCAAGGAAAGGGCACTATCTTGGTGACTGTGCAGTTACTGTGGATCTCTCCGGCAACTATGGAAAGCTGGTAGAGGCAAGCGAGTCTGCACTTGAAAAGGCTATAAGCATGGTCAAGACAGGAAGAGCTGTCAATGAGATCGGAGCGGAGATAGAGAAAGTCGCGAAGAGCTACGGATTCTCACCAATAAAGAACCTCGGAGGCCATGGAGTAGAACAGCATGAACTACATGCAAGCGTCTTCATCCCGAATTATGACAACGGCGATACTACTGAATTGGAGGAAGGGCAGGTAATCGCAATTGAGCCGTTCATGACCAACGGCGAAGGATATGTAAAGGAGGGCGAGCTGGTCGAGATATTCCAGAAGACAGGGAACCCTGCAATAAGGTCAAATGACACGCGCGCTGTGGCTGCATTCATAGACGAACGATACATGACATATCCATTTGCGGCAAGATGGCTGCACAAAGAGATGAAAGGAATAAGCGACTTTGCAATAAGAAGGGCGTTGACCGAGCTTTCATACTCAGACGCGCTAGAACAATTCCCAGTACTTTTCGAGAGAAAGAAAGGAATGGTTTCTCAGGCAGAGAAGGAAATGATAGTCGAGAAGGATTCGTGCACTATAGTCACGAAATGACCTGCAAGAGATTATACTTTTTTATCGTTAGTACCCTTTAAACTACCCAGTTCCATACACTTTTCTTTATCTACATCAAAGAAGAATTGTCTGCCAACTTTGTACTTGTGCATATACCCTAGTTTAACCAAATCTAACAAATCTGTTCGTGCAGTTTCGTAGGTTATGTGGTATAGCCCTTGCATTTCCGCCATAGTTATTTGTCTATCGGTTTTTGATAAATTCACTATAACGTCTGCTTGTCTAAAACCTAATTTTGGATTACTCCTTATTGTCTCTATAATTTTTCTATTTTCCCTTTTAGTCTTTTCTATGTATCTATTAAACAAATCCACTGCTATACTAAGAGCCCGCAGATTAAATTTCACAAAGTATGTAACGTCGTTGTTATCTGTTTCTGCAAAAAGATATGCTCTCGCATACTTTGCAGGTGCAGATTTGATTGCTGTTGATACGGCTATGTACTCGAGATAGTCATAACCTTGAGCTATTAAGTACCAATAAAATATTCCCCTTGCAGTTCTGCCATTTCCATCGTTAAATGGATGTATATAACCTATCATAAAATGAAGAACAATCGCCTTTATTATCGGGTGTATGTAATAATCAGAAGATTCACTATTTGCAAAATCGCACGCGCCCTTCATAAGCTGATCAATTAGTTTATAGTCAGGCGGTTGATAAATCTCCTGGCCCTGCCAAAACACTTTAACTTCGTTATCGACTCTAAAGGTTCCTTCGTGCGATTTTTCCTTTAATGTATCCTTTGTTATCAGGACTTGTATTTGTTTGATTAAATCTATTGTTAATAACTGTCCCTGCTTTGCATTCTCCTTTATGAATCGCATTGTAATATAATTATTAAGAATCATTCGTTCTGAGTGACTATGTGGTTTCCGATTTTCCTGTAGCATCCTCTTTGCTACTTTTCTTGTAGTAGCCGCACCTTCTAGCTGACTAGATGCTATCGCCTCTTCCATAAGAGAATTTATCAGATACTTCTTTTGCATGGTAGTTGAAGGCATTTGTGCATCAATATCTATCTTACTTCCAATTTGCATATCTAGTGTATGGAGGGCCTTTTCAATCAGAGGAGTTTGCAGATATCGTAATGTGGCGCTATCAAACTTCAAATTCTTTTTATTGAACTCTCTTGCGAACCATACATAACTCCATAGCAGCTTTAAGTCAATATTTTCGTTCTTGAAGCGCATTGGAAGTTCGTCCCAATGTAGATATTTAGAATTGACTAGCTCTACATATGGACTAATAGCTTCTATCTCCTTCTTGTCGGTTCTTTTTGACATTATATCTAAGATTTCAGCTTGGTTAGGCGGTTTTTGTGGAATTTTCAAGTTCTCCCCTACTGGACTACTAATTTAGTAGTAATTAGTAGTTATTAGTAACAACTGGTATATAAATCTATCTACTAATTTAGTAGTTATTAGTAGTTATTAGTAGTTATTAGAAAACACTCTAGAACTAGGCTTTCTTTGCCTTTGAAGGGCCTGCAATCTCCTTCTTGTTGGGCTTTCTCTTTAAGACTTCTGCGTATTTGTAGCATCTGTCCGAGCAGTAGTACCTTATTGCTCCGTTCCTCTTGACGTATTCGAGTCCCGTTCCCTTCTCTATCTCAGAGGTGCAGTATGAGCATTTCATCTTATCATCTTGCCCTTATCGGCTTGTCCTCCCTGCTTGTGTCGCCCAGTCTGATTAAATCGCCGACCTTGACCTTGCCCGCTATGTTCTTCCTTATGACGCGGCCTTTGTCGGGTCCTTCGAGAATCTTTCCGAGGATCTGCTTTATCTCTCCGTAGATGCCTGTTCGCCTAGGTGCTACTTCTACCACTTCTGCAAGCCATCCTTCGAGCTTCTTCTCCTCAGCCATTCAGATCACAAAGATTATTGCTTAGCCTCCGGTGCAGGTGCGGCTCCGGCAGCAGGCGCCTCCTTCTTGGGCTTGTGCTGTGCAGGCTTTGCAGCTGCAGCAGGTGCGGCTGCGGTTGCAGCTGCAGGCTTTGCAGGTTCAGCAGCCTTTTCGGCTCCCGCGCTCTTTCCCGTGAGCTTTGCGATTACGTCCTTCATCGGTCGCTCGGCCTCACCAGGCTTCTCTATGGCAGCAGCGGCGCAAGGAACGTTTATTCCTATCGCCTTTCCAAGATCAAGCTTTGTTGGAAGATATGCGAATGCGATCTTCTTGCTTTCGCAGAGCTTGGGTATGTGCATCACCACTTCCTCCGGATCAACGTCTTCAGCGATCACAACAAAGTTCGCGAGTCCGCGCTCTACGCTCTTGGTCACTTCGTTAGCGCCCTTGCGTATGGTCCCGCTCTGCTTTGCCAATCTCAGCGTTTCCGCTATCTTACCTGCCACATCTTTCGATACTTCGAACTTCACATAGGATTTTGCCATTTCGACACCTCATTTCATCGGTGCAACAATAAGTTGCTCTATCGAGTAAATGATAGATGAAGATTATATTGCTCCTATAAACTTATAAACGTTTCAACATGCCTAAAAGACTAGCAAAGTATTAAAAGGAGGTAATCCAAATCGGATATGGTGTATGACGGTGACGGGAACCGCCACAAAGATTCAGGGCAAAAACTCTTCTTCTCTTCCGTTCGTTGGTCCATCCCACTCAAACGGAAACGGCAGCGCATTTCAGGATACTGACCTGAGGAGGCGAGACAAAGACAATTACAGGACTCAGCTGGCGTATGCGGCAACCCAATTCGGTAATGACTATGTTGCAGCTGGAACCCACTATCTCGCCGCCGCACGTATAGCGAGAGACACGAATCTGGGATTTGCGTTCAAGAAGAAGATAAAGCGCAAGCTGAAGAGCATTGAGATGAGCCTTGAATCCATTCAAGGAGTCGATGCCTCAAACCGACAGGCGTTGAGAAACCTCCGGGCAACCCTGAAGAACGGGTGCACCCCCGAACAGCTTAACCGCACAATCAACAGCGCAATCGAGAAGGGAGGTAGTGCATCCAAGGGAATAATCGACAGGCTGGAGCCCCTGATTCGCGATGCCAGGCGCTCAAGGAGCGATGCTGCAGCAAAGGCATCACTGAAGTGCTTCCTGGAGGCAGGCGCAATAAGGGAGGCAATGGCAGTAACCGTAGAGTTCGACATCAAGCCCTCAAATTTCTGGGAAGGGCGTAATATGGTGCAGCAAATAATAACGCATGCGGTATTCCATGGCCAGGGAGATGGCAGGGAACTGACGGAACTTGCAGTATCAATGCTCGTAGGAATGGGGCGCAATTCCGAAGCCATGAAGCTTGCAAGCTCCAATGGCTTCCCTGAAATTGCCCAGGAAGTATCGGAAGGCAGATTCACACTCACCACCACAACGGCCGCATTCATCAATACAAATGGGATGGCAGCCAAACATAACCTGCAGGAGGGAGGAGCAGGCTCAGCAAAGTTCAAGGAGGCTGAGGTCCTCATGCGTCCGCTCTCGCTGACTGGGCCGGGACTTGTATCCGCTGCAGCGCGTGCAAAACAGAGGCTTCCAGTGCCTAATCCAGAAGACGGTCTCCAAGCTGCAAGAGAAGCGTTCGCCGCTCACATGCACAATGGCAGCTCGCTTGCGGCCCAAATAGTCGCAAAGCGATACCTCGGAAAGAGAGAACAGAAGGAGGCGCTTACGCTTGTTCTCAGAACTGAGCTAAAGCACGCCCTGATAGGCAGGATGCATGTGCTTCTTAGGGGACAGGACACAGAGGGTGGGGTGACTTAAAAGTGCAGCCCGCAAGGGCTGCATCGTGCAATCCCTATCGTGCTCCATCTGCGAAATAGGATCAGTCCATGAAGGATTCTGGCGTCGGCGGGTTCTCGGGTACTCCCTTTCTCTTTCTTATTTCCTTTACTACCTTGTCCTGCAATTCCTTGTTCAGTTTCTCGTATCCCGCATATTCAGGGTACCAGATCGCCTTTCCCTGCGTGAGGCCTCTCATCTCGTTTGAGAAGCCCTTGATTACTTCCGCGACAGGCAGTTTTGCTATTATCGTTACATTTTCATTTTCCTGCTGTATATCCATGACCTGGCCTCTCTTCCCCTGCAGGAATGAAATTACGTCGGAAAGATGCTCCTGTCCTATGTTTATCGTGAATTTCTGCTTCGGTTCCATGAGCACCACTCCCGCGGTGAGCATACCCGCATATATAGGCCTTCTCATTGCAGGAATGACCTGTGCAGGGCCTCTGTGAACAGGGTCCTCGTGTATCGTTGCATCTGTTATGGAAACCTTTATTCCCGAGACCTTTTCTCGTGCGAGGGGTCCGTCCTTTACCGCCTCCTCGAATCCTTCGATGAGCAGCTCCATTACTTCGTTGAGATACTGCACTCCCTTTGTGGCGTCGAGCAGTATGCTCCTGTTTGAAACGTCTACGAGACCCTTGGCCTCCTCTCTTGTCAGCCCTGCCTTTATCAGAGGCTCAACGTACGCCTTTCCCTTCGGCTTCCCATCCTTCAGTTCTCCGCTCTCTATCATGTCTACTACTGCCTGTGGAAGAGGAGATATGTCAATGTAGAAACGCGTGTGCCTGTTCGGTGATTTTCCCTCAACATTCTCAACGGTTCTTTCAATCGTCTCCCTGTAGACCACTATGGGTTCGCTTGTTATTATCGGGATCTTGAAATCGTCCCTTATCTTCGTCTCTATTATCTCGAGGTGAAGCTCTCCCATGCCGCTGACCAGGTGCTCCCCTGTCTCCTGGTTCAATTCAGCGAGTATCGTCTGGTCCCCCTTTGTGAGCTCCCTGAGCGCCTCTATCAGCTTTGTCATGTCTCGCGTGTCCTTGGCCTCTATTGCCTTCGTGACTACCGGCTGCGAATAGTGCTTTATCTGCTCGAACGGCTCAATGTTGTTCTCGCTTACCGTGTCACCTATTGACGGATTCTTCAATCCTACAACTGCCACTATGTTGCCTGCAGGCACAGCTTCTATCGAGACCCTTTCTGGACCCATGTAAAGGCTGACTGTCTGCACCTTCTGCGGATCGGGCATTCCCGTAACGTAGACATCCACTCCTTTCTTCACCGTGCCCGAAAAAACCCTTCCTATTGCTATCTCTCCGGCCTGCTTGTCGTAGTTTATCCCGAATAGTATCATGCATACCGGGCCCATCCTGTTGACTTCCATCATGCTCTTTCCGTCAACGTTGTTGAGGTCTCCGTGCCAGAGGTGTGGTATCCTGTACTTCTGCGCCTCTCCAGGCGTCGGCATGTGCTCTATTATCATGGAAAGCACAGCCTCGTCTATCGGAGCAACCTCCTGAAGCTTCTTCTCGTCGTTCTTCGCTGTGAGATCCCATATGTCCTTGAATGTAACTTTATATTTCTCCATGATTCGCTTCGAGATCGCCCACTTCTTGTACGCAGAGCCGAAGCAGATGCTGCCTCCCTCGACGCTTACCTGCCATACCTTTGCGAATTCCTCAGGAGCGAATCTTGTTATGAGTTTGTTGATATCGTTTATGAGGTGCAGGAGCCTCTCGAATGCCTGCTCTGGAGTAAGCTTAAGCTCGTTGAGCAGCCTGTCTGTCTTGTTTACGAATAGGACGGGCTTTGCCCTTTCCTGGAGCGCCTGCCTGAGTACCGTTTCGGTCTGAGGCATTATTCCCTCGACAGGGTCCACAACTAGAACCACTCCGTCAACCGCCCTCATTGACCTTGTTACGTGTCCGCCGAAGTCGACGTGGCCCGGCGTGTCTATCAGGTTGATTATGTACTCTACGTCCTTGTAGTTGAAGCCTAGGGAGATGTTTGCAGATTTGATGGTCATTCTCCTGTCTTTTTCTATCGCTTCGTAGTTGGTGTAGAGCGCTTCTCCAGCTACTGTCTTCGAAATTATCCCTGCCCTTGCGAGCAGCGAATCAGTGAGCGTGGTCTTTCCGTGGTGGACGTGCGCTATTATCGCGACGTTCCTGATCTGGGCTACGTTGCCCATGATCTTTGCGACTTCCTCTACCACGAGTTCTTTCCTTACCAAGGGATCACCTTGCCCTCTTCGCCACGCGTTCGCCTTCAACCCTCTTCTTTATCGCGTAGCTTTCAGGACTGTTATTGGCTGCAAGTATGAGTTCGTTTGCCAGCGCCTCGGACAGCGACCTCCTGTTCTTGAATGCGCCTATCAGCGCGGCAAGAGCGATGTTCTTCAGCGCTACGTTCAGCCTCCTCTGCGCGCTTATTCCAACTGCGACGTTATAGCTTATCCCTCCGTATCTGACACGCGTGGTGTCCTCGATAGGTGCGGAATTCTGGAGCGCGTTGATGAGTACCTGCAGCGGGTTCTTTCCCGTCTGCTTGTTGACTATTGCGAATGACTTCTCCACTACATGGAGGACCTTTACCTTCTTTCCCTGGAGTCTCCCTTCTGTTCTAATTACCTTTCCTCCGACCTTCTTTCCCGTTCCCCCGCGCATCAGCTTGTTTATCAGCCTCTCGACAATGCTTATGTGCGATTCATAATAGGACTGGAACTTCCTCCTGCCGTAGATGTTAGGGTAAACGTAAGATTTCAGGTTTACGTACTGCTCTATGCTTCCGTCGCTTATCTCGACTTCGTTGGGGTTGTACTTCCCGAAGACAAGGATCTCGGTCATGCCGCTCTGCTTCTCCTGCGGCTTCTTTGCAGTTGCAGCAGGCTCCTCCCTCGCCGTACCTGGGGTCTCTGCGGCTGAAGCAACATCTGTCCTTGGAGCCTTCCGTTTCCTAGGTTCGTGTACGCCTTCCTGTGTGTTTGTCTCTTCAGCCACAATAATCATCTCTTAGGTTTCTCCTTTCTTCCCTTCACTACTTCGTAGAGGTCCGCTCCGTTCACGGCCACGACCCTGAACCTGAGCCCAGGAATCGAGCCCATGGCTCCTCTCTGCGATCCTCCCATGCCCTGGATCATGACTTCGTCGTGTTCCTCGATGAAGTTGATGGATCCGTCGTAAGGCACGTATGCTCCTACTATCTTGCCGTTCTTCACCACCTGGACTCTGACGCACTTTATGAGTCCTGAGTGGGGTTGCTTCTGCTGGAGCACGAACTTCTGGAGCACCAACGCTTTTGCCCGTGGCACCGTCCCGACCGGATCGTACCGTTTTTTGATCTTGAAGTATTTCCTCTTCCACCACTTGTTGAGCATCCGGTGCTGCTTTCTCTTTTTTACAAGTTCCCTTGCTGCGAATTCTCCTTTTGGCAAATATTCACCGATTAAGTATATTCCTCGTTAAGTATCTTTGAGTTCCCTGCTTCGAGTATCGCAAGGCAGTTCACTGAATAGGGCCTTCCCGATGCGGCTCCCAGCTCAACGGAATTCCCATTGAACTTTATCACGCGCATTCCCGCCACATTGCACATATGCGTTATGTCGTCGACTATCTCCTTCTTGCCTTTTGCGGCCACGACAACCGCCTGCGCGCCATTCGAGCTTATCTGCCTGATGACGCTCCTGTGGCCGAAGCTAACCTTTCCCGTGTCAATAGCCAACCTAAGGTCGTTGGTGAGGTCACTCATGGTATCAGATTAGGCCGTTAAGAAGAATGCCGAGGCACTCAAACTGAAAGATAAGCCTATTAAGTAATAGAATATCTACGCAAAAGGTATATAAATCTTGATAAATGGCTCCTCAATTGCCAATGGCTCTACTTCCCTTTTGCCATCCTGGCGGGATCAAGGACCCTGTCAAGCGTCTTCCTGTCAAGTATTTTCATTTCGATGCAGATCTGCTTGACAGTTTTGTCCTCCCTGTAGGCCCTTTTCGCCACCTCTGCCGCTCTTCCATAACCTATGTAGGGATTCAATGCCGTGGCTATTGAAAGATCATCCTCCACCATGTGCCGTATCCCCTTCTTCGATGCCCTTATGCCGCGCACGCATCTTTCCGAGAAAGTATGCACCGCGTTTGTGAGTATCTCTATCGAGAAAAGCGTGTCATACGCTATTACTGGAGTGAAGACATTCAGTTCCAGCTGCGCTTCCTCCGTTGCCTCTGTTACGGCGCGGTTCATCCCAATAACCTGCAAGCATACCATCCCGAGCATCTCGGCCATGCTCGGGTTGATCTTACCAGGCATTATCGACGATCCCGGCATGATCGCAGGGAGTATTATCTCGTGCATGCCTGCCCTGGGCCCAGATGCAAGGAGCCTGAGGTCATTGGCCATCTTCATCAGGACAACCGCTGCATCTTTCAGCGCATCGTTAAGTGCAAGCACCTCTATCCTGTTCTGCGTGGCCGCGAACTTGTTCCTGCTAGACCTGAAGTCGAAGCCTGTAAGGTGATTAAGCTCTGCAATCGCATACTTGACGTACTCCGCGCTGGCATTGACCCCTGTTCCAACTGCAGTTCCGCCTAGAGGAAGCTCCATGAGCCCTTTGACAGAACCCTGAATCAGATCGGCAGCCTTTTCAACCGATCCAGCATACCCCAGGAACTCTTCCCCAAGCGTCATCGGCACGGCGTCCTGCAGGTGCGTTCTTCCTACCTTGACTATTTTATCGAACTCCCGGGATTTTGCATACAGCAATATCTCAAGGTGCTTCAGCCTCGGAAGCATCTTCTTTGTGACCGCCATCGCGCATGCTATGTTCAACGCCGAGGGATAGGTATCATTTGTCGACTGGGACATGTTGACGTGGTCGTTAGGATGCACCATTTTGTAGTTGCCTTTCTTTCCGTGGAGAATTTCTATCGCAAGGTTCGCAACAACCTCGTTTACATTCATGTTCGTGCTTGTCCCTGCGCCTGCCTGGAATATGTCTATAGGGAATTGGTCTGCGTGCTTTCCCTCAAGCAGCAAGTTGCAAGCCTTGACTATGGCGTCGCCCCTCTTCCTGTCGAGCTTTCCAGCCTCCATGTTTGCCTTGGCTGCAGCCTTTTTGAGTATCAGATAGGCCTCGATAAGTTCCTGTGGAACCTTTATGCCCGATATGTCGAAATTCTCCATAGTCCTTGCGGTATCAGATCCGTAATACGCATCTGCAGGGACCATGACCTTTCCTATCGAGTCTCTCTCTACCCTGTACCTCATGCTCTCATCCCTCCTTATCATCGACTATTCCTTTCATAAGCTCTCCCTTGAGGAGCTGTATAGCTCCTGCAGGGTCAACGCCTTTGGGACATACCTTGGAGCACGCTCCTGCGAATTCGCATCCCCAGACGCCGTCGAGCTTGTCCACCTCGAGCAGCCTTTTTGCCCCTTTCTGATCCAGTGAATCGGCGTGATACCTATAAACTTGTGAAAGCGCCTGCGGTCCTATGAAATCGGGATTCGAATTCACTACCGGGCATGCATCAAGACAGAGTCCGCACATTATGCAGTATGAATAGGGCAGGAATTTGTCTATGTCTTCTCTACTCTGCTTGTATGGCTCATGCGCGGCATACTTCTCTTTCTTGTCAAGCCTGTAAAGTCCAGGTTTGATCGACAAATGCCTTTCAAAGAAATCGTCGAAGTCGGTTACCAGGTCGCGCAGGAGAGGGTGGCCGTACATCGGCTCCACTGTTATCTCCTTGTCCAGCATCCTCTCAAAGACATTGGTCTCGCATGCCAGGGAAGGCTTCCCATTCACCACCATGCCGCAGGAGCCGCATATTCCCATCCTGCAGCTGTATCTTATTGAAAGGGTGGGGTCCTCTCCCTCCTTGATGCCTATAAGGGCTCCTAAGACCGTCGAATTCTTGTCAGCCTCAACGCGATAGACCTTCTCCTCCATTGACTTCTTCTCCTCATTGAACCTATTCACCCTGAAATTGACCACTGCGCTTTCCCTCCTCCCTGTCTCCCTGTTCGAAGCCGCTATCAGCGAGGCAGGATGCAAGGGCATTCTTATACCTTCTACGCGGTACCTGCCATGCACGAATACCTCTGCGAATCCGAGGATCCCGAAGACTACAAGCCCGAACGATGCGAGGGCGAGCAAGAGAGTGCTTATGAGCCGCATGCCGTAAGCTGAGCTTATCAGCCTGAGATAAAGGAGCAAGGGCACACCTACCATCGCCGCATAGAGGAATATCATGTATCGCGAGGCTCTCATGCAAACCACATTACTAGGAGTGCTACGAATCCGATTATCCAGAGCAGCAAGACCGCGTAAGGGAATATTCTGTAGACTTCTGCGAACGATTTGTTCCTTATCGAGAAATTTACAAAGGACTGATTCAGATCCGGAGATGAGAGCCCCTTGCTGAATATCAGAACTGCCGCCTTTGCAGTCTCGTAGACCTGAATCGTGAAGAGAATCCATATCACCAGTATCGGCGCCTCTATGTAAGGCACGCCAATGTACTGCGGGAAGAACAGGATGGTGGCAAGCATGGTCCCCCCTACTATTATGGAGGCAAATATCAATATCCTGTAAAGCAGCATGTGCGAAAACGCTTCGATGTCGAATCCCAGCAGCCTGAGTATGTTCGACTGCCTTCCCCTTACGTCATATGCCTCTTTCATTCAATAGACCCTTGCTTCTGGTTTCCATTTAGTTATCTTAACAGGAGCATAGCCCACGCTGCATCCACGAATCCCTTTGCTAGCAACAGTATGCTTAAGCCATTTTGCGTCGTTCCTCTTCGGATATTCGCGCACTGCGTGTGCGCCTCTGCTCTCAGTTCTCTTTGCAGCGCATTCCGCCACGACATTTGCAAGCTCGAGCATGCTTCCTATCTCGATAACGTCCTTTAAATTAGTGTTGTATATCCTCTTCCTGTCCTTTACGTATACATCATTGAATTTCGACGACAATACCTTCAGCTTTTTCTTCGCGAGGGCCATCCCCTTCATTGTCCTGTAAACGTAAAGATAGTCTCCCATGACTGTCTGCATCTGCCTTAGCAGCGCATAAGGATCCTCGCCGCCATTTCCGGAGAGCATCTCGTCTATGCGCCTCTTCTCCTCCCATGCCCTGTCCTCCGCAAACTTTCTCCATTGTGTCTGCTTATTCTGCATTACATACTTCGCTACAGCAGAACCGACTATGCGCCCCCAGACCGCGCACTGGCTCAATGAGTTGCTCCCAAGTCTATTGGCTCCGTGCACACTCACGCACGCACACTCTCCTGCAGCCCATAACCCCTCGGCTATCTTTGAATTTGCTGCCATTACATTGCCGCGGATGTTTGTGTTTATGCCGCCCATGGTGAAATGCGCCGCAGGCCTCACAGGAAGAGGTTCCCTCGAAGGGTCGAGTCCCAGCATCTTCTTGGAAATATCCTTTATCATCGGCAATTTCTCGTCGATCGACTTCATGTCAAGGTGCCTAAGGTCAAGGTGCACATATCTCTGGCCTGAAAGCTTGTCAGTAAATCCCCTCCCGTCATCCAGCTCTGTGACTATCGCCCTGGAAACTATGTCGCGCGGTGCAAGCTCCATCTTCGACTTGGCATAGCGCTCCATGAAGCGCTCGCCATTCGCATTTAGGAGATATGCGCCCTCACCGCGCGCGGCCTCAGATATCAATATGCCACTGGGCACAAGCGCGGTCGGATGGAACTGCACGAACTCCATGTCCTTAAGCGGCAAACCCGCGCGGTACGCCAGGGCTATGCCGTCACCAGTGCTCGAATAGGATGTTGTCGTGAAGTCATAGATCCTTGAGAATCCTCCAGTGGCAATGACGCATGCGTTTGCCCTGATGAGCTTGGACTCGGAAGTCGCAAGGTCGAGTACGTGTATTCCAAGGAATCTGTTCTTCTCCATTATCAGCGATGTGACCACGTGCTCGTGGAATACCTCGACATTCTTATGCGACGTTATCTCGTCATAGAGCGCGCGCATCATGAAGAATCCGGTCTTGTCTGCGGCGAAGGCCGTCCTTGGAACGCTCATTCCGCCGAATGGACGTTCGTTTATGATCCCTTTCTCGCTCCTGTTCCACGGGACGCCAAGATGCTCGAAGAACTTTATCTCATGGGGCGCATTCTCCACCAGCAACTCCACGGCATCCTGGTCGGCAAGGTAATCCGAGCCCTTAATCGTGTCATATGCATGAAGTTCAGTGGAATCTTTGTTAGCATCAGGGTAGAGCACTCCCGATATGCCGCCTTCCGCAGCCACGGAATGGCTTCTCATCGCGTGTATCTTTGATACAAGAGCTATGCGCAATGAATCGTGCGATGCTAGCTCGGAATGGAGCGCTGATGTCATGCCAGCTATCCCGCTCCCGATCACGACAACGTCAAAGTCAAGTACCTTCATTGCACCCCTCAAGAACAATCGTAAGAAAAATATAAAAGCGAGAGACACACTCTTTTTAAACCTTGTCACGTTAGTATATTCGGGATGCAGCGATGAAGGAAGATGAGTTCTACGACTTGGAGCTAAGCGTTTTCACCGCACTGGAAGGCAAGCTCGCAAACATGACGTCGCAGAGGGAGATCGACAGCTATCTCGAGCGGATAACTAAATCGATACACCCTACGGCAACGAAGGATGAGATTGACAGGATACTCAGGGACGCAAAGAGCTTCGGCGCGGTTGACAAGTATCTCAATGACGATAATATCGAAGACATAATGGTTAACAACACCTCCAACATGTTCGTCTATGCAAGCGATGCCGGAGAGCTGAAGGCCAGTGAGAAGGTCACGAGCAAGAAGGAGCTTGCGCTTCTCGTGGCTCGAATGAAGATGTACAACACGAGATCGGCTGCGAACAGGAACATATTCGACGTCCACCTGCCCAACGGCTCAAGAGCCAACATAGTCGAGACGCCCATGGGCCAGGACATAACCATCAGGAATTTCAAGAACAAGGCGCTCAGCGTAATTGACTTGGTCAACGCAGGAGAGTTCAGCTACAACATGGCAGCAAGGCTCTGGCTGTATTCGGAAGGATTGAGCATCAGGCCCGCGAACATACTCCTGGGAGGAATGCCTGCGGCTGGAAAGACGACCCTGCTCAATGCCCTGTTCAGCTTCTTCAGGCCTGAAGAGAGAGTCGCAGTCATAGAGGATACTTACGAGTTGAATACGGAAACACAGGACAACTGCGTCAGGCTTGAAACAAACGTTGACATGACCATGGAAGAATTGGTCAAGAACACCCTGAGAATGCGACCTGACATAATAATCATAGGAGAGGTGAGGGGAGCAGAAGCGGTGGACATGATGACCGCCATGAACATCGGCAAGGTCTGCATGTGCACAATACATGCGAGCACGACGCGTGATATAGTTACGAGACTCGAGCATGACCCTATGAACGTCAGCAAGGACATAATCCCGCTTATAGACGCGCTGATTGTGGTATCGAGGGTACGCATGCAGAACAAGTACAGGAGAAAGATAACCCAGGTATCGGAGATATCAGGCATAGAAACGCAGGTGCTACTGTCAGACCTCTTCACTTACGACTACAAGAGCAATACTGGTTCGGACATACTTCCAAGCATAACCTACAGGGACGCGCTCTCAAAGCTGACAGGATATCCTCCCACGGAGATAATACTCGAGGAGAAGAGAAGGGCGCACGTGCTTGAGAAGCTCAATGCCATGGGAATAAGGGACCTCCCAGGAATAAACGAATTCTGCAGGGAATACTACGACAACCAGCCCAAGGCGCTGACAAAATTGGGACTGCAGAACCTCGGAGCGCTGGAGTGATCAGCCGTTCTTCCTTTTCGTCAGGTATCTCTTCAGCTTGAGCACCGCCTTCTTCCTGTGCGAGATCCTGTTCTTTTCAGCTGTTCCCATCTCCGCAAAGGTCTTTGAATAACCTCTGGGAATGAAAACGCAGTCGAAACCGAATCCGTCCCTGCCTTTCGGCTTCATCGCTATGGTGCCTTTTATCGTCCCGGAGAAAATCTCCGGCTCTTTCCCATCATAAAATGCGATGCATGATTCTGCCGTTGCGCTCCTATCCTTGTAAGGATCCAAGGTCCTGCATATTCCTGCATAGCCGACATGCATCTCCATGAACTTTATCAGAGCTCCGGGAAATCCCTTCAATGATTTGAGATATAATGCCGTATCCTCGACTATTACTGGTTTCTTCAGGATGGCGTAAGCCCGTCTTGCCTTGTCCTCCGCGACTTTACTCGCGCCTACCGCTTGTATCTCCTCGATCTCAAGGCTTTTGCTCTTTATTTCCATTCCGAGAATCTGCTTTACCTCTGCGAGCTTGCCCTTGTTAGAGGTTATGAAGTAAATCTCGCTCATAGGATCAGTTGTTCGGCACTATGTTATCAATGATAAGCTCCGGCTTGTAGGCGATGATCGCATCGTATGCCTCTCCTGAGCCGAAGAAGAGGACAGGAACATCCGTTTCGCTGAGTATCGAAAGCGTGTTGCCGCCCTTTGCATCAGCGTCGAGCTTCGTGAGTATTATCCCGTCAAGCTTTACTGCCTGGTCGAACTCCTTGACCTGTCCGAGCAGCGCGTTGCCTGTTATGCTCTCCCCGACAAAGATCTTCATGTCAGGTTTCGCTATCCTGGCCATCTTCTTTATCTCCTCCATGAGGCTCTTATTGGTCTCCTGCCTTCCCGCGCTGTCTATGAGCACCACATCGATAGCGTGAGCCTTTGCGTATGCTATCGCATCGAATGCTACGCTTGCGGGGTCGGCGCCGTAGTTCCCCTTGATGACGTGTATGCCCAGTTTGCTTGCATGATGCACTGTCTGCTCTATTGCTGCGGCCCTGAATGTATCGCTAGCCGACAGGACGCAGCTGAAGCCGTGGTCCATGAACATCTTCGCAAGCTTTGCCATCGTGGTGGTCTTGCCCGCGCCGTTCGGGCCTATGAAGAGGACCTTGAAGGGTTCGCCGCTCCCTTTCTTCGCATCAGCAGCCTTTACTATATCGATGTCGCTTCCTTTGTTCAGAACCGAGAGTATCGAGTTCCTTATTATCCCGGTTATGTTGCGCTGAAGGTTCTTTGCCTCTATCGGATTGTTTGTCAGCTCGCTCTCCATCCTTCCCAGTATCTTCTCCGTGACATCGTAGTTGACATCTGATTGAAGCAACGCCATCCTCAGCTGCTCCAGGAACGGTCCAACGTCCTGATGGCTGACCTTTACCTCCCTGAAAACAATGCTCTTAAGTTTGGTCCCCAGCGTGACTTTCTGCTCCGGCTGCTTGAAGGAAGGCTTAGGCTCTATATGCTGTACTCTCTTCTCCCCTGCTTTCTCGACAGGTTTCGGAGTGTACTCTGGAATCTTTGGCTTCTGAACCTCTACCGGTTTTGGCCTGGCTTCCCCTGCATGCTGTACTTTTGGAGTCTCAACTTCCTTTGGCTTAGGTTCTTCCAGAGCATGGGCCTTTGGAGTTTCATTAACTTGCTCTGCAGTTACGCCCTCTTCTATCTGTTTGAGGCCCTCTCTCTTCTCCTCCTGCTTTATCGCTTCCTCCTCCTTCTTGCTGAAAGAGTCTATAAAACTAGAGAACTTCTTCTTCAGCCCCTCAAACATTGGTTAACACCGTCAAATGGAAAGAGCGCTGCAGAGGCGCTTACCCCTGCCTCAGCGCCTGCATCCTGTACGATATGTCGAATAATTCCTTTTCGACCCGCTGCCGCTCGCTTACGAGCTTTGCCATGGAGCTCTCGCTGTTCTTCATTGCCTTTTCAAGGAATTCCTTTGCCTCCGCAGGGGCCTTGTCGACAAGATAGCCTGCACCGACGTAAGTCATCAGCTTGTCAACCTTCTTTACGCTTGCCTCGAGATACGTTCCTCCTTCAGTATTTATCAATACGCTTGAATTCTCCACGCTTTTCGCGTTCTCTATGAGCTCGATGCTCCTGAGCACCGCTTCTTTTGCAATGTTGTACGTGGCTAGCTGCTCGTTTAGTATGTCGTACCTCTGCGTGTAAACACTCTGTAGGTACTGAAGCTGCGCCATAGCCTCCTGCACGTCCTGCTGCATATCATCGTTTGCCATAAATAGCACCTCCTATAGTTATCTGTGAGGGCGTCTATATAAGTATTTCTGGCATTGGTCAGAGTCCTAGTCCTTCAGTCATCCTTGCCAGTTCGAATCCCGTTGTCTCGTCGCCTACCACAAGCCCCTTGGAGTTTGCGATCACCGAGAGCCTAAGGCTCAAAGATCCGAGGTTCGCGGTAGACTGCGAATAATTCTTCACAAATGGCCTTATCGCTTCAAGGTCATCGTCCGAAGACCTGTTGTTCAGGACTATGCCGTTATTCGTCAATATGTTGCTGGCGCCTACAGTGCGAAATCCACCGGCCTCGAGCTTTATCACTTCGACTCCAAGCGCAGCTTCTATGGCTTTCATCTCGTAGGAGCTGTATTCAGGGTTGACTATTGCTATCTTGTCGTTTGCGAGTATGTTGTTGCCCAGGGCATTCAGGTCTGTCTTTAACCTCTGGACGTTTATACTGGGCAGGCTTTTCTTTATCAGCGCTTCTTCCTCTGGCGTAGTTATCTCGGGAATGAGCACCGACCTGGAATTCGCAACAGTGTATACTCCTATCAGGTCTGACCCGTCTATTGAGACCCTGTGTATCTCTACGCCAAGGTTCTCCTTTATCATTGAGATGTGCTTGTCTAGCGCCGTCTTTCCGACAAGTGAGAATAAATCTGTCGCGATGCCGAACGCGCCTACGAAGGAATTGCCCCCTATGCTAAGCTTTGCTACTCCCATCGACACTACCTGCTCTATGCCGCAGGCTCGCTCTTAGGAACTTCTGCCTTCGGCTTTTCAGTTGAACTTTTCTTTGGAGCTTCTGCAGCAGGCTTCCCCTGCTTCGCAGCCTCCTTCTTCTGCTCTACTTTCTTCGAGATATCATTTGCGACCTCCTTCTGCACGTCTGCCGCTGCCTTGTTTGTTGCAGTAGTGGATGTAGCTGCCGGTGCCGCTGCGCCCTTCTTTGCAGGAGCTGCGTCTACCTTCTTCTCGTTAGGCAATGCAGCTTCGACCATCTCTGCTGTCTTGTTGATCGTGATTGTTATGGGCTTGTACCTGTTGTAGCTGTTTGCTTCGAGGTACTCGTTGAGCTTCTGGCTTATTTTTATGGATTCGGGCTTTGACTTGAAGTGCCTTGCGATGTGCTGTCTCAGATAGGAAATGGTCTTCTTATGCCTCCTGCTCTCGTGTATCTTTACGAGCTTGTTCCTCAGCCTTACTGTGATAGTTGTAACGGCCATGCTACTCATCCTTGATCCTCATCTTGTTCCTTCTCCAGTTCCTCTGCTTCTTGTTGTACTGCAGTCTCCTATGCGTCCTTACCATAGCGAGGACAGGTATTCTCCTGTTCCTCTTGAGCATCTTCCCAAGTCTTCTCTTTTTGTACGCGCTTTTCTTTCCCATGTCTTTCACTTGTGCTTGAATTCAATCTTCGTTTCAGGTCTATATGTAAGCTTTGCAAGTATGCTCTTCAGCTGTTCCTCTGTTATCCTTGATGTTGCACGGCCGCTCTGCGCAAGCGAGATTACCAGGTCGACGAGCTGCGAATAGAGCTCCGGGTTCGCCATGCGGACGTTCATGAGCCTCGTATACGCCTCGGGGGTCACGAGCTTCCTCGCGAGCTCCCTCTTCTGCTGCTCCATCTGCATCTGCCTTATGCGCTTCGCATAAGCCTGCCTGAGCTTCTCATTATCCTGCTGATCCTGCTCCTCAGCCGCCACTTCATGCACCCTTCAGTATCTCGTTGGAGACCTTGCTCACGAAGGACTTTCCCATAGGGGTAATGACTCTTCCCTCTTCGGTTTTCTTCACGTAGCCTAGCTTCTCAAGAGCGTCGAATGCGTCTTTTATGAGACTGCCTCCTGCCCTGAAGTGGTGGTGGCTGTGCACGAGGTGCCTTTTCCTGTTCCCGTACCTTGTCCTCAGCGTCGAGACGCCAAGAGGACCGTTCAAATATACCTGCCTGAGAATGGAGGCGCATCTTACATACCAGAAGTCCTCGCTTGCCGGGACGCGCTCCTTCCCTGCGCCTGTCTTCACTAAATCAACGTACTTCGGCTTCTTGACGTCGCTAGCCTTGAGCTTCTGCGCGGCCTTCTCTATGAACCTGCTTGCGTCAACCTCCAAAACATCTGCCATGAATGCACCTAAATGCCTTTATCCTGAACAAATAGACATTATTAATTAGTCCAGTAGCTTTTATATATGGGGCGTTAGATATATATTGATTGCTATACCAATATCAATTGCATATTCTACGGTATGAAAGCCAGATTCAGGTGAAACGATGAAACTCAATCTCATAGAGGACAAAAAGGAGAGTCTGATAATAGAATTCGAGGGCGTGGACAGGGGAATACCAGACCTCATCAAGGGCAAGCTGCTTGAAAACAAGGACATAGACTTCGTAAGCGTGGTAAAGGAGCACTTCGAGGTAAGCAAGCCAAGGCTTGTCATAAAGTCGGAGAAGAACGCGAAGCCTATACTGCTCAAGGCGATAGAAGAGCTCGAGGACGACCTCAAGGAGCTTCAGTCGCAGCTTCCTAAGAAGTAATAGCATGAAGCAGGGAGTTAGGATACTCGCGCTCAACGACTCCCCTTTCACTCTGAAGGACAAGAAGACCCTGGTCATAGGAATAATCGGCAGGGACAGCATAATCGAAGGAGTTCTCTCATTTTACGTATCGGTTGACGGCACCGATTCAGCAGCCCAGATAATAAAAAGCATAAGAAAGTCAAGATTCGCCGACCAGATAAAAGTTCTCGCGCTCAACGGGACTGTAATAGCCGGAATGAATGTAATAGACGTTAAGAAAATAAAGAAAGAACTCAAAATCGAGCCCATAGCGATAACGAGGAAGAGGCCGCATCCGAAGCTTCTTGAAGGTGTTGCAAAGAGAAGGCTTGGAAAAGGAAGAGTAGAATCGATAAGAAAGCTCAATGCAAACCTCGATATCACAAGGATGGGCGGATATTATGTTCAGAACCTCTCCGGAGAGGAAAAGCCCGAGGAGGAAATGATCGGTCTCTGCGCGCACCTGCTGAGGCTGGCGCATCTTGTCGCAAGCGGAGTTGCAAAAGGAGAATCGAAGGGAAGGCTTTAGATGTACGCTATCCTAATAATTGCAATCGCACCTGGATAATCAGATAAATATTAATTGCTATCCCCCGCATGTATAAGTGCTAAGCCTGTGATTTCATGAAAGTGCTAAATGCCATGCCCCCATATACGCTCTTCGGAGTGGAGAACGATTACAAGAAGGCGAAGATAGTGGTGCTCCCGGTGCCGTATGACTCTGCAACCACGTACAAGTCAGGCGCAAGGGACGGCCCACATGCGATAATAGACGCGAGCAGGAATATGGAGTTCTACAGCGAGGAGCTAGGCGGCGACGTCACAGAACTTGGCATATTTACTACTGACGAGATTTTCCCGAGCGTTAATTCTCCAGAAGAAACTGTCAATATGATAGAGAAGGAAGTCACCAACATACTTGACGACGGAAAAATACCTGTGTGCATAGGCGGCGACCATACTGTAGCAATAGGTCCGATAAGGGCTGTAGGCAAGAAGAACAGGGACTTCAGCGTGATACACTTCGATGCGCACTCTGACGCACGCGACACCTATGCAGGAAGCAAGTACTGCCACGCCTGCATAATGGCAAGGGCAAGAGAAGTATGCAGTAGCTGCGTGAGCGTTGGCGTGAGAAGCATAGACGAAGAAAGCGCAAGGAAGTATTCGAAGGAAATACTCTACAGGAAGGACATGCATGCGATGAGCGTCAAGGAAATAGTTGACAACATACTCAAGAGGACGAAGGAGAAAGTCTACATAACGATCGATGTGGATGTGCTTGACCCAAGCGAGATGCCCAGCACCGGAACCCCAGAACCTGACGGGCTTAGGTTCTACGAACTTACCTCGATACTCAAGGGAATACTCGCCAAGAAGAAACTGCTTGGCATAGACTTCAACGAACTGTCGCCCCCCGCGGGAAACAACCTCACTGCGCCAAACTTCCTTGTGGCGAAGCTGATATACATGTCCCTAGGATACGCCTATTACAGGAAATGAGAAGGCAGGCTAGAGCTCCTTTACCATCCTGCTTGTTATTATCCTGTCAAGCTTCCTTGCAAGGCTCTCCTTCCTCTCATTGAACCTTATGACCTTCAATTCCTTGGCAGAAAGCCTGACGTTGATCTTTTCCCCCGGCTTGATCTCCGCAATCCTCATACCGTCATAATCGAGGATGCCATTGTACTTTACCAGTTCTATCTCGATGACCCTGCTGGAATCAACGATTATCGGGTTCCTGTATGGCCCATCCACATTCAGGAAAGTCATGCAGAAGACGTTCGGGCTGAGTATTATGGGTCCGCCTGCAGACTTGTTGTATGCTGTCGAGCCCGTAACTCCCGTTATCAGCACGCCGTCACCGCCCATTATGTACGGATATATTTCCTCCCGCCCGCTCTTGTTCACCTGATAGATCTTGAAGTTCACTTCGCGGTGTATGTTCCTCAACGTTGCCTCGTTTACCGCATAATATTTTCTGTTCCTGTAGGTTATCTCTATCTTGTTCTCTAGCTTCTCTACAGTATACCTTTTCGCCTTCAGGTTCTCTATTATGAAACCTATCTCATCAAGCGAGACGTCCGAATAGAAACCGCTGCTGAGCGACTTGCCGCTCCTTATCGGGAGTATTGGCCCATCAAATTCCCTTGCAGCCTTGACGAATGCTCCGTCTCCTCCTATCGCAATGCATATGTCTCCCTTATTCGAGACCTCGAATTCTTCCCCAAGTCGGTCTATCTCAGGAAAGTCCTCCATTGAGACTATCTTTATCCTCAAGATACCACTATTTAGTCCTCTTTCCGTAGAAGAAGTGAATCGGTCTCCCAAGCGCTGCCTCTGCGGCCTCCTGAACAGCTTCAGAGAAGGTAGGATGCGGGTGTATCGTATCCGCAATATCCTCGAGGGTTGCACCCATTTCTATTGCAAGCGCAGCCTCTCCTATCATCGCGTTGGCGTCTTCCCCGACTATCTCCACTCCTCTGATTATACTCTCCTTATCGTATGCTATCTTTACGAATCCCACTGCCTTGTCAAGCGAGATTGCCCTTCCAATTGCGGTCATTGGAAACTTTGTGACTGTTATTCCTTCTCCATCAAGCGTTCCTGCAATCGCAACTTCAGGATCAGAGAAAATAACTGCTGGTATCACCAAATTGTCGAATCCGGAGTTCTGCCCCGCTGCAACCTCTGCAGCAACGACTCCCTGCCTTATTGCCTTGTGGGCAAGCAGAGGCTCCCCGACAACATCGCCTATCGCAAGTATGTTGCTGTCAGCAGTTCTCAGAGAATTGTCCACTTGTATGAAACCTTTCTGGTCCTGCCTGACCTTGGTATTCTCAAGCCCAAGTCCTTCCGTATAAGGCGAAAGGCCTACGGCAACGACAATTACGTCTGCTGCAATCTGCTCGCCGCTGCTCAACTTCACAGAAGTTGCATCATGCGATACCGGTTCTGCTCCTGCATGCACCTTGATTCCCAATTCGTCCATCCTTTTCTTTATCGCTGCTACGGCCTCCTTGTCGAATCGCGAAAGCACATCGGACCTGGCAACTATGTGGACCTGGGAACCGAATTTGGCATAGAGCGTACCTATCTCCACTGAAACATACCCTGCTCCGAGTATCACCATGCTTTTTGGTATAGCGTCGAGCATGAGTGCCTGCTTGTAATCTATTACGTTTCCTCCGAACTCGAACCCCTTGAGCTGGGAAGGAACTGATCCTGTTGCAATTATGGCTTTCTTGAAATCAAGCGACGTTCCGTGGGTGAGCTGCAGTGTATTTGATGAGATGAATGTTGCAGTGTCCTTTACGACCTCTATCCCATTGGACTTGCAGAGGAAATTGACTCCATCCTCAAGTTTCTTCGACACTCCCATTCTCCATTCAAGCATCTTCTTCGCATCAAGCTGCACTTCAGTTGCGGTTATCCCGAACTTCTGCGAATTCTGCGCGTCGTGGAAGAGGTTTGCAATGTGTATCAGGGTCTTTGAAGGTATGCAGGCGTAGTTGAGGCAATGCCCTCCAATCTTTTCCTTCTCTACTATTGTCACGTTCAGCCCCAGCTCAGCGGCTCTTATCGCCGCAACGTAGCCGCCTACACCGCCGCCTATGACTGCAAGGTCGACTTCCTCAGGAAGGGATCCCATTACCATGATCTCAACCGAGCATCTCGAGGAACTCAGGGTCCTGGAGATATTTTATCAGGGCGTTGCCGAAAAGCACTGCATCCGCACCGTCTACCACTCTGTGGTCGAAGACAAGCGAGAACGGAAGAACCTTCCCTATCTTGACCTGCCCGTCATCAACTATCGGGGTGTCCCTTATCAGGTGAACTCCGAGGATTGCAACCTCGGGAGGATTGATTATGGGCACGGAAAGATAGCCTCCCCCCAGACTTCCGATGTTTGTTATGGTAAAGGTGCTGTCCCTCATCTCATCTATCGTTATCGTCTGGTTGTCCAGCTTGTTGCGGAGTTCCACCAATTCCTTTGCAATCTGGACTATGCTCTTCTTGTCCGCATTCTTGACGACGATTACCTTGAGCCCATCCTCTGTTTTAGCGGCAATGCCTATGTTATAGTATTTCTTTACTATTATCTCCAGTTTCTCATGGTCATAGCTTGCGTTGAACCTCGGATTCTCCTTTAGCGCCTCTATCACTGCTTTTATTATGAAAGGCAGGAAGGTCAGCTTGATTCCTAGTTTCTCTGCGTTTGGCTTCTCCCTCTTCAGTATGTTGAAGAGGTCAGTTGCAGTTATCAGGTCCATGTGAACTGCGCTAGGTATCGAAAGCGAGATCTCCATGTTCCTCGCTATGGCCTTCCTTGTCATTGAGAGGGGAATCCTTTCAACCTCTCCTCCATGCTGCTCTTCAAGAACCTCTGAGAACTTCTGCGTGACCTTTGGCTGTTGCTGTTTCTGCTGCGTGGCAGTGAGATTCCTCACGTCATTCTCAACTATCCTGCCTTCAGGTCCTGTTCCTGTAACCTTGCTGAGGTCAACTCCAAGCTCCCTTGCAAGATGTCTCACTGAAGGCGTTGCAATTATCTCTCTTGGCTGTGGCTGTTGCATTGGCTGCGCTGTTGGAGTTGGAGCTTGCATCTGCTGTGGTGCTGGAGTTCCCTGCGCCTGCGTTGCAGGTGCGGGTTGCTGCGAGACGTTCTGCAGTTCCGAAAGTTCCCCGACATACGCAAGTACGTCTCCAACCTTGACTGTTGAATCCTCCTTTGCAACCATTTTCACTATTCCGGATATAGGCGCCGGGAGGCTTACCACTGCCTTGTCCGTCTCTATCTGCATTATCGGCTGGTCCTCGTTCACTGCCGCGCCGTCCTTCACAAGCCATTTTCTGATATGACCTTCGGTTATTCCTTCTCCGACGTCTACGAACATTAGTGTTTTCACGGTTATGCCTCCATTGCCTTGTCTATTGCCTGAGATATCTTCATCGCATTAGGAACATAATACTTCTCGTATCCCGGGAACGGGTACGGCAGGCTTGGGGAACCGACTCGCACTATCGGCGCATCGAGATCGAAGATCGCCTTCTCAGCTATCCTTGCGCTTACCTCAGCGCCGACTCCGAAGCTCAGCGAAGCCTCGTGCGCAATTACCACTCTGCCGGTCTTCTTTACGCTTGCCAGTATCGTTGACTCGTCAAGCGGATTTATCGTCCTCAGGTCTATTATCTCAGCGTCAACGTTCTTCTTGGCGACGACGTCCTTGACAACAGGTACCATTGTCCCATATGTCACTATTGTCACCGCGCTGCCCGCCCTGACTATGCTCGCCTTTCCTAGAGGCACCTCATAGGCATCCTCTGGTATGTCCTGTTTGAAGAGCCTGTAGAGTTTTGTAGGCTCGAGGAAGACCACCGGGTCATTCATCCGCAGCGCCTTTATCATAAGTCCTTTTGCATCATAAGGCGTCGATGGCTCTACGACAATGAGCCCGCCCATGTGCGAGTAGTATGCTTCAGGACTCTCGGAATGATGCTCCAATGTCCTTACTCCGCCGCTCACCGGAGTTCTTACAATCATTGGAAGCTGAAAAGAGGATCTTGATCGGCTTCTATATCTTGCAGCGTGATTGACAAGCTGAGAGAAACCCAGGAACATGAATCCCGCGAACTGAGCCTCAGCAACAGGATGCAGGCCTCCAATAGCCATGCCTATCGCAGTACCTACTATCCCTGACTCTGCGAGAGGAGTGTCCACCACCCTTTTCTCGCCGAATTTTGCCTGGAGCCCGTCAGTGACCCTGAAAACTCCGCCGTCCTTTCCGATATCCTCGCCAAGGAGCACGACTTTCTCATTCTCTTTCATGCCAAGTTCCAATGCATTGTTAAGCGCCGTTACCATGTTAGCCTGCATCACTTCTCACCCTGCTGTTGCCAGAAATTATTCTTCATACCTGCGTCAAGTTCTTGCTGGAGTACTTCCGGCATGAAACTGTAAACGTTCTTGAACATGCTTGCAGGATCCTCCTTGAACTGCTCCGCCTTTGCAACCGCCGCGTCTATGGCCTTTGAGAATTGGTCCAAGGCCGCCTTCTCCATTTCATCGTTCCATACTCCCTTGCCCATCAGGTACTTCTTTACGCGCATGATCGGATCCTTTGCCTTCCATTCCTCAACTTCCGCATCAGGCCTGTACTTTGTGGGATCGTCAGCAGTCGTGTGTATGCCCATCCTGTAAGTCATGCATTCTATGAGAGTGGGACCGTACTGCGCATTTTCTATCGCTTCCTTGGTTGCCCTGTATACTGCAATTACATCGTTGCCGTCCACCTGTATTCCGGGTATGCCTGCCGCTATCGCCTTCTGTGCCAGGGTTTTCGTGGCTGTCTGCTTCTCCCTTGGCAGAGATATTGCCCATCCGTTATTCTCTATAATCGCAACAAGCGGAGCTCTCCATACCCCTGCAAAGTTCAGCGACTCGTAGAAATCGCCCTCAGAAGTGCCTCCGTCGCCTACATAGGAAACAACTGCAGAACCTGTCCCATTATATTTCTGTGCGAATGCAAGTCCTGCAGCATGGGGCATCTGCGTTGCAACAGGCACCGCTATCGGAAGACCGCCCACGCTCTTGGGATACGTATCCCCTTCCTCGAACCCGCGCCAGTACATGAAAAGGTATTCGAGAGGTATGCCTCTTGTCATGAAGACTCCGTGCTGCCTGAAGGCAGGCACGAACATGTCGTTCTTGCGCATCGCATAGGCGCTGCCTATCTGCGTTGCCTCCTCGCCCAGAAGAGGGGCATAGGTAACGGCGCGCCCTTGCCTCTGCAGGCTGAGGACCTTTGCGTCTGCAGCCCTTGCATAGAGCATATACTTGTACATCTCTATAATCTTGCCGTCATCCAGATCCTTTGGAAAGAGGTCCTGGTCAATCTTCCCGTTCTCGTCCATCACCTGGAGGTACTTGATCTCCCCGCTGAAGACGCTATTTTCCAGAAAAACACCTGATTATCTAAAGAGCAAAAGGATTATTATACTAATTACCAATGACTTTGACTCCTAGCTTCCTCAATATGGCCCTCTTTTCCACATCGCCTATCTGTTTTCCGCGTTCTGATATGCCAACTGCAACAATCAGGTCATTGATCCTGCTTCTTCCTATCTTTGCGCCGACCAGATTTGCCCCAACCATCTCGGCTCCATGCAGTTTTGCACCGCGCATGTCCGCACGCTTAAGGTCAGCGGCCTTTAGATAAGTTCCTCGAAGATCTGCAAAGTGCAAATCGCAACCTCTAAGAAAAGATCCCCACATATACGCATCAGAAAGATCCGCTTTTGCAAGTCTTGCGTATCCAAGATATGTGCCGCTCATATTCGCCCCTCTAAGCGATGTGCTACGCATATCGGCATAAGCAAGGTTCGCTCCGCCAAGATTCGCAGTTTCAAGATCGGCTCTTGCCAATCTAACATAACTCATATTCGAGCCTCCAAGATTTGCCCCTCTAAGATAAGCTTTTTCAAGAATCACTTCACTCAATTCAGAGCCTCCAAGATTCGCAGCCTTCAGGCTGACCCTGCGTAAATCGATTCCCTTTAACTGCGCCCCTCCCAGCTGCGCATAGTCGAGCTTGTATCCTACGCTCTTCAGGTGCTTCCTCAGCTCAGGATATCTGCCCCCAGACAGGATCCTGCGAATTATCTCATTCTGCCTCATCTCAACCACAATCAGAGGATAAATCCGAACTACCCAATGCTATTTAAATAAACTCGCTACTATAATAAACTAGTTCTTCTTGGTCACAGCCAAGAGCAACAGAACACAGTAGCGATGGTGGAGAAGTGGATGCTTTAATATTATGCGGAGGATTTGCAACAAGGCTCGAGCCGATAACCCTTTTCGTTCCAAAGCCCCTGCTGCCCATCCGCGGAAGGCCTATCCTCGATTACATACTGGAGAACGTGGCCAGGAACGGGATTAACCGCATAGTCATCTCAACGAACAGGAAGTTCGCCGACCAGTTCAGATATTGGAAGATGCACAGGGAGACCAACCAGGTCAACAAGACCATAGAAATGGTAATAGAGCCGTCCATCAAGGAAGGCGAGAAGTTCGGCGCGATAAGGGGAATAGAATACGCGATCGAGAAGGCCAAGTTCAGCGAAGATCTCATGGTAATAGCAGGGGACAACTTCTACGATTTCGATCTTTCGAAGCTCATAGTGCGATTCGAGGAGACTAAGAAGCCGACGATTGCAGTATTCGACGTAGGTTCGCTCGAAGAGGCGAAGAGGTTCGGAGTTGTCAGCACCAATGGAAGCAAGATAACCGAGTTTCAGGAGAAGCCCGAGAACCCTAAGTCGACGCTCATAAGCACAGGAATATACATCTTCCCTAAGCAGACGCTCACAAAGTACAAGGAATACCTGGCTGACAAGAATAACCCTGACGCGCCCGGATACTTCCTCCAGTGGTTGATCAAGCAGGTAGAGCTGGAAGCAGTTGTCTACAAGGGCAAGTGGTTCGACGTAGGAAACATAGAGACCTACAAGAAGGTCTTCGACATGCAGCTCTGATTCCTGGAAATACGAAATCTAGAACTTCAATCATCTGCCACTGTTCCTCCTCCCGATGTTGTTTTGAGCTATTGGCACAAATATTCCAATGACATCCTGATCTTCTTGATGCCGTGCTGCTACCATCGCTATGTCGTCTAAGTTGTAAGATACTCTACGAAGTTCGTATCCAAGCCTTTCTTGCATGTCTACATTATGTATATGCAGCCCATACGTTTTAAATTTATCAAATAGTTCATCTAACTGCTCTGCTGTAGTGTATGCACCACTTCTTCTGAACGCATCTTTCATTGCTTGCGGTAAGTTTCTCTGTCCAATTGTTTCATAGGCTATGGCTTCCACAGTCTTGTCATCATTATCTGTAAGCAACATTATACTGTTATGCTTTAGCGCTTCCCAAGATGCTGACACGTATTCCTTAACTGCAAAGTGTGCCGCAGTAGATCCGTTTCTATCCCTTATTTCCGCTAAATCTAAACGCCTTATGACCTCTATGGCTATATCCTCATATCTACCTATTATTTCGTCTAGAATAGTATGTCCCTCATTGGTGCTAATTGTGCTCAATAAGTCTTTATCTAACAGGGCCTCTTGTGCAGCACTCTTATGTTTCCTTACTGCCCAAAAGGCGACAGGGCACATTCCTTCAGAGTGTGTAATAAACTTCCTTGCAATGGCACTATCGCGTATAGCTTCCAAAGCTATCGATTCCATACTAACTATATCGGAGATTGTCGGACCCCCAAATGCTGTAGGCGCAGCCCCGAAAATCTCAAGTTCCTCATGGTGTATGGCTAACCTGGCTGCTGACTCAAATGTTGTAGTTGCAATTCCTACGAATGTGATATCCGGGCCTCCCATAGTTCTAACTTTTGGATCTGGATGACTAAAAAGTCTCAATGCAGCATGTTCGTTCTCACCGATAAGTCTGTCAATTATGGAGCTTATAGCTTCGTGTTTCTCCAAATCATCTAAAGATAATGCGTTCACATCTTGTAATGAAGATTGCGTAATCTGGACGAAATCATCTCTAAACACATCACTTAACGCACCGTATGCCTTTTCAGTCTTATCATTAGAGAGCTCTACTAGTAGAGAATCTAATTTGCTCTCAGCGTCTGCTTTACTTAAGTTTCTGAAGCTCCCTTCGCCTCTAAATTTCGATACCATTTCAACCACCTTTTATTTGAGAGGGGCTGGGTACCGTATGCTGGGGTGGACAAAAATACATACATGATCCATACCCTCTCGTTTACTGTTATATGGCATAGGACCTACATATCTCTTATCTAGGAAATTAAACGCACGCTTCTATATATTCAGAAATAAATTATCAAATCTTAGTAATCTGTGCGTTTAAGTCAATATATTATATATGATTTATATATTAGTCTATTATCTATATTACGAAAGTGTATATATGGAATTACCGAACGCGGTCCGGCAGAGACTTGCAGCAGTCGAGACAGAACTAGGAAAAAGCGTTACCATAATGAAACATGGGGATAATTACTATGCATACGAATCTGGTAGCATATGGGATAAAGAAAGCAAGAAAGTTAAAAGTAGGATGAAGTATCTCGGCAAAATAGACGAGCATGGGAAGTTTATTGCAGCAAGTCGCCGCAGCTCCTTCATTGAACCTCTTATAAAATCATTGCCAAAAAGAGCCGTGAATTCTATAAATCTCCTTAAAGAAAAGTATAGTGATGTCCATATTGGCAGAATAGATGCAGATAAAATCTACATATATGTGAATGGGCAGAATACAGATGGCCTAATAGGCACAATAAACCTTGATGGGGAGTTTGAGCCTAACCCACTCTCCTCTATAACAAAAGTTAACCACGATATTATCGATAAAACAGATATCGACATCTTGACATGCCTAAGTATGAATTCTAGAATGCATCAATCGCATATGTCAAGGCTCGTAGGAATCTCTGAAAGGCAATTGCATAACAGGATAACAATACTTGAACGCAAGTTTGGAATTAAATATACCTCTCAAATTGACATTACCAAATTAGGATATACTCAATATCTTGTCTTGGTAAAATTCAAAGAAACAAAACCTGACTTGAATAAACTCAGAGAAGTGCTTGACAACAGCGCTAAAATCCAGTTTGCTGCATTACTAAAAGGAGAATATGACTTGATCATTTTCCTGGCAGACAGGGATCCAGTCCAAACAGACCTAAACCTATTGGAATTTAG
>CAYQOG010000007.1:0-35705 GCA_964419095.1 Microcaldota archaeon | reverse complement strand
TGGAAATGTAGCTGGATGAACTGCCTTGTCTCGAAAATCTCTCTTTTCATAAGTAAACTGCCAAACGCCTATTTGGCATTTCAACCATTCTTTCGCTGTTAGACAATTAAGTTGATTTGGCTTGCAGCTGCAATTCTTTTCCCATCCAATATCTAACTTGTTTTGTATAGGCAGATCTAATTCATTCTTTATAGGATTTATGACTATTTCAGTTGCTTGTTTTACCATAGACATCACCAATAAAGCTTAGGCTAACCATAAATAGCACCGTAACTCTTATAACTTCACCCAGAAACAGTTGGCTGCTTTTATAGCGTTGCCATATCGCTTTTGTAAACTTATTATGAAACTAAAAGGATATATGCATTTGCTCATGTGCATAAATAAGCCCCGAGAGGGATTTGAACCCTCGACTTCCAGTTTACGAAACTGGCACTCTGCCAGACTGAGTTACCGGGGCATGGATAGCTATGGTACTTGCATACAGCATGCTTTGTATGCACGGCTTCCGGGCATACTGCTGATATGCTATGGTATAAATAGATATGTCAAGGATTAATAAATGCGAATATCGATAGCCTATCCGCAAGCAATCAAGGCCTCGCATATGCCGCATTCCATGGAATTGGTGCATTCATGAATAATCCATTAAGGGCATCTGCTCAGGGTATTGGAGGGGGCACCGGATCCGCTACAGGTTCATCTCCCAGCCCTGCATCCGGCACTTCTGCGCCTTCAGGTCCTTCTGCTTCTTCGTCTCCTGGAAAACCTAATATTTCAGACTCAATGATGGAAAGGATAGGAAGGGAGCAGAAACGCAATGCGATGATCAGGACGCTGGGAATCGCAGTGGTCCTTGTGGTCATCATTGGAATTGCAGGATACCTTGTAACGTATCATGCTCCTGCCCCTACTACCACAACCACCTCACGCTCCACTACTACTGCCACTGTCATTGCGAAACTCTCTTCATGTACGACAATCAGCTCTCCGGGCACCTACTACCTCTCCAGCAGCATAAGCACGAACCTGCAGAGCGGTTCCTGCATAGACATAACCAGCAGCAATGTCAAGCTCATAGGCAACGGGAACGGGGTAACAGGCAGTGGCCCTTTCGTCTCAACTCCTCCATACACATACGGAATACTGATAGGGAACGTAAACAATGTAACCGTTACCGGTGTCGTTGTCTCGAAATTCTCCTATGACATCTACCTGAACGGCTCGACCTCCTCATATGTAACGAACAGCAGCGCGAAGAATGCGACTCTCTCCGGAATATACCTGAACAAGGCAACATCCGACTTCATACTGGATGACAACTCATCTGGGACGTCTAGCAATAAAGGCGGCATTGACCTCCAGGGAGGCGGAGGCAGCCAGCTGAAAGGCGACATAATACAGAACAACGCCTATTATGGGGTAATAGTCAACTCGACCAGGAACACATTCACCGGAGACCAGTTCATAAACAACCCTGTGGATCTTGTGTGCACTGGCCTTTCCGGCCTGAGGCAGAACAACAACTTCTCAGGTTCCAAGTGCAACATCAACAACTTCTGCAGCTTCGCTCGCTGCTCGCAGACCAATACCCAATACAACCTCAGTTCGCAGCTCCTTGGACCCAGCGTGACTGGCTGCGGAACGATAAACTCTCCAGGATCTTATGTTCTTTCTGGAAGCATAAACGTTGCAGATTACGTCAACTCTTCATTCCTTCCTCCAAGCCAGGCAGTATGCATAAACATACTCTCCCCAAACGTCCGCCTCTCCTGCAACGGCCATTCAATATCCAATTCAGGATACGCAGTCTATGCCTCTTCTTCAGTGGGACTGTACAATCTCACGGTTGCAGGATGCTCGTTCATCAACGATACCTACGCAATAAGCATAAACCACGCGTTCCAGACGAATCTCACAAGCATAACGGCCACTGGAGGAAAATGGGGCATCTACCTTGACAATGTGACTACGGGCAGCATAACCAATGTATCAACCACCGGCGAGACCTATGGGATTACGCTCAACGCAACCAGCGGAATACGGCTTTCCGGCGTAACCGCAAAGCAGAATACCTACGGAACCTATGTGTTGAACGGAGGGCCGAACATCTATTCCGGTGACACGTTCACGAACAACACGAAGCAGGATCTCTACTGCTCCATCTCTGTCCACAACTCAAGCACCCAGACCTTCTCGGGCAACTCTTGCGGAATAACGGGATGCGCATGGGCGAAGTCGTGCAGGGTCTACGTTCCTCCTGCCGCAGGCAGCTATGGTCTTGATTCCTGCTCGACGATCTCCAAGCCGGGCAATTATACGCTTCTTGGAAGCCTGGTCGCGGCAACCGGTACCTGCATAAACATAGCAAGTCCCAATGTGAACCTGAACTGCAACAACCACATAATGATAGGGTCTGCGGGATTCACCGGGATAAGCTCAAGAGGCATGGCAAACGTGACGCTGAGCAACTGTTACATACAGAGCTTCGGCACTGGCGTATCGTTCAGCAACGGAAACGGGATAAGGCTGAACAACCTGCATATCAACAACACTGCAACCCCGGTCATGCTGGCTAACAGCTCCTTTGACAGCGTGGCCAATCTCAATGTAACATACTCGACGCAGACAGGCCTCATCTTCTACAGGATCAGGAACTCCTCCATACTCAACAACACCGTGGCCTCAAGCTTCGGTTCGGGCACCGGGTTCTTCTTCAACGGCTCGATCAACGATGTCATAGTCAACAACACCGCAAACTTCAATGCCGGATACGGCTTCTCCTTCAACTCCTCGAGGAGCAACCTCGTCTCCAATAACATAGCCAGCGCGAACCAGAAGGCCGATTTCGCATGCTCTCCCGATTCTTCGGGACTCTATGCCGAGAATGGGGGAATAAACACGGGAGTGCAGAAGATAGGGTGCCTCTGGCTTGTGGCGATACCTAAGGAGACGCTCAACTCAATCTGCTCAGGGGTCTTTTCAACTTCCCAAATCACCTTCACGCAGGACATGCTCTATACCTATGGGAACAAGTGCTACACCATATACAACAACAACGTGGGCACGGGCAGCGGCACTATAGTCAACTGCCGGGGCCACACGATCTACGCAACGCACGGCGGCACATTCGTCGACGTGATAAACTCCACCAATGTTGAGATAGAGAACTGCGTGCTCAAGGGCTTCACTACCGCTATACTCTCCTCGGCAGCCTCAACCAGGATAATCAACAACACCATAGGAAGCGCAAACGCATCCCTTGTCCTCCAGGGGACCATGAATCCTGTAGCGGTGAACAACACCTTTGAGAATTCCTCATACGGCGCGATACTCCAGAACACGCAGTCTGCAAAAGTGGCCGGCAACCATTTCATAAACGCGAACGTAAGCATCTACGGAGTTGGAGACTCGCAGTCGATCATAACGAACAATACCGCCGCATCGGACAAGATAGGCCTATACCTGGTCAACTCGAACGGCGACAGCGTGGGGTACAACAACTTCCTCTCCTCGAGCACCGCCGGAGTCGAATGCGCGCAGTCTGCGGCGAACTCATCCTCCTCGAACCTGATGAGGGACCTCGGGAGCAATGTATGCTCGTCTAACATTGCCTGCAGCTGGATGACCATGTCTGGCCAATGCAAGGTCTGACCTCCGGAGCGCAACCGCTTCCGTGGATACTTTTATAAGCTGAACCTGGGCATATAGGATTACGTGGAAACATGCTCAGGATAACCGCGCTGTCCGCGCTCCTAGCCGGATTAATAGTAGCGCAGGTGATAGTTGCATCAGGTCCTCACAGTTCATTCACAACCCAGAGCATATGGGACGACATAGTCGGCTTCTTCTCCAACTTCTGGAAGACGCTGCTGGGCAGCAGGACAAGCAACCTCTCCACTACCACGGCTTCAAGGACGCTGACCAACCTCACTCAGATATCGCCTTATACTGTGCAGATAGTCTCAGCACGCATAGTCTCACTGGGCAACCCCTCTCTCAACGCCACGACAGTGGGCAGCAACGTGCTGCTCGAAGTGGCAGTCTCCAATACAGGCATACGGCCAATATACTACAACACCGCATGCGGCCAGGAGATCGTATTCAACGTAACGCCGGCATATGCTCTCAACGTCAAGCACAACTGGCTCGGAAACTGCCAGGCGCAGGCGAACATGAGCGTTCTGTATCCTAACGCGACGGTTACGCTGAAGGCGCCGTACCTCACCAACCTTACGATAGCGGTCCCGGAGAACGCTACGGCACACATACTCTTCTACTGGTCAAAGAGCAATTCCTCCGACACTGCGAGGTTCCAGAACGCCACCTTCTCAACCCAATTCGACTTCATTCCATACGCGCCCCCTACACAGCAATCGAACTCAACCACAACCGTCTTCACAACCACTGCCGCAGGCCTACCAACTACTACGGCCGCAACCACGACAACGGTGCCAAGCTCCACATCTGCCTCCACCACCACCTCTACCACCACTGTGCCTGCAGGTCCTGCTTACGCTGTGCAGATACTCTCAGCGCAGACAGTCTCATATGCAGATGGAACCCCGGGAGTCACCGCCGTAGGAAGCCAGATACTCTTCAAGGTCACATTCGAGAACGCGGGCACGCAGCCGATATACTACGGATATGGCTGCGGTATGATCCCTCTCTCGTTCAGCATAACGCCTTCAAGCTCCGTCAACTATACCTCTGGCGGAGGCGCCCAGTGCCCTCGCGGATTCAGCCCTTCAGTCCTATACCCTGGCGAGAACGCCTCGGTATACGCGCCCAACCTAGGCCCTGCGACCATAGCGCAGGCTGTAGACGCGAACGCCGAATTCACGCTCTACTGGTCCAAGACAAATTCGACAGCCGGTCCCTTCTCCACAACAAGCTACTCCACGACCTTCAACTTCCACTGATTAGTCCTTGCCTTCTCCTTTATCTGGGAGATGAGCTCGAACAAGCGCGTGCAAAGTACTGCGGCATCGATTGTTTTATAAATGCAGACCCTCTATTGTAAATGACTAGTGATAGGATGCTCAGGGCCTTTACGCTATTGGCGCTCGTTGCATTAGTCACGGTGGCCACCGGGATAGCCGCATCAGGCCTCCACTCCTCAGTGTCAAGTTCAATGACCACGCAGAGCATCTGGGACAGCATAGTCGGCTTCTTCTCAAACTTATTCAACGCTATAACGGGGAACACCCACACAAGCACGATAGCAACTACCTCTGTAAAGAGTGTTGCAAACATCACCAAGGCCCCTGCCTATTCAATACAGCTTGTCTCCGTGAGTACTGTATCATACAGCAATGCTTCCACCAATGTCACTTCGGTGGGGAGCAACATCCTCTTCCAGGTGACCCTGCAAAACACCGGGACAGAGCCCGTATACTTCGGCCGCGGCTGCAGCCAGGCCCTGGTCTTTACGGTGTCCCCTTCAAACGCTATCAGCACCAGGCCTAACGGCGCAGGCACCTGTGCGGCGCAGACCAGCCTCTCCGTACTAAGCCCCAATGCCACCGTGACAATCGATGTTCCGTATTTCGCCATTGCGACGATAGCGGGACCTGGCAACGCTACGGTGGACTTCACTTTCTACTATTCGAAGAATGTCTCGGTCTCCTCAGATCGGGCGTACAACGCAACTTTCTCGGCCGACTTCGACTTCCATTTGCCGCCAACGGTCTCCACTACATCCGCTTCAACATCCACGCTCTCTACAGCATCTACGGCATCGACAACCAGCGTATGCAACGCGTATGGCGGCTGCGGCGCTATCTCCACCACAACCATGTGCCCTGGACACGCCTCTCCTCCGGTAGGATGTAGCTACGTGGTCACAAATAGCTCTCCATGCGGCAACCTGGTCTGTACAACCGCCACTACAACAGCCCTCCCTGCCTACTCCGTACAAGTCATCTCGACAAAGACGATATCCTACTTTAACGGCACTCCAAACGTAACGACAGTGGGGAGCAACATCCTCTTCCAGGTGGCGTTAAAGAACTCGGGCACGGCGCCCATATACTTCGGCCGCGGCTGCAGCCAGGCCCTGGTCTTTACGGTGTCCCCTTCAAACGCTATCAGCACCAGGCCCAATGGCGCAGGCCAGTGCGCCCAGCAGACGGCCCTCTCAGAGATGGCCCCTGGCACAAACCTTACCCTCACCATGCCTTCCTATGCCATACTGACCGTCGCCAATCCCGGCACCGCTACCGTCCATTTCACTTTCTACTGGTCAAAGAGCAACGTCACTTCCTCATACCAGAGCAACAACATGACATTCTCACAGAACTTCAACTTTCACTGATTAGTCCTTGCCTTCTCCTTTATCTGACCGGACACTTCTAGAACAGTTCTAAGCCTTCTACGCCTGCGAAATGCTTCTTATTGTTCGTATATAGCCTCGCACCGTTGTTTATCGATATGGCAGCAACGATGGCATCGGCTCTATCTATTTTCCTCCCCTTTAGTTCGGTTTTCCACTCTAATTCAGCAGCCAGTCTTGCGTCATCTTTCCTGTAGTCGATGATCGGCAGCTGAATAATGTAGTCTATATTCTTTGAGTATTTCAGTCTGCCATAAAGAACTTCCTGAAGGTTGATAACGCTAGTGCCAAACGTGTCTCCACTCCCCTCTATTCTGCCAAGTGCGAGATCGCCAGCCTTTGACTGCTTGTCGTAGATCTCTATGATGATGTCGCTGTCAAGGATTATCAATATCTCATCTCTGCACGCTTTGCCCTTATCTCCGCAAGCATTTTCTTCTTCTCTCCTGGCTTGAATGTAACGCTACCCCTCATTTTCCTCAATATGTCTATCGGCGTGGCTGACTTTATCAACCGTTCAAAAAGGTCGCTAAAACTCTCCTCCTCCTTCTTGACCTTGACAAGATCCTTATATACCTGCGTCTTTATCGTTATCGTCTTAGACATACTACCGTGTAAACATATGTTTAAACATATATTTAAATCTTACGAAGAAGTTCGCGCCTTCTCCTTTATCCGGGAAATAAGCTCGAGAAGGTCCTTTGATTCGTCATCAAGGAGATTCTCGAACTTGTAGCGCAAAGCGCGCTCATTCTCGTCATTCATGAACGTGTATAACGTCTCGTTCTCCTTTATCTGCCTGCCATAGGTCACATCGTCCATTGACATGGCAACGCTGCTCCCCTTCTTCGCCTCCTGGAGGTTCAGCGCATTGTCCTGGAGCTCCTTGACCTTGCCCACTATCTCGCCGCGCTCGTTCATGAGAGAGTAGCCTGGCTTCACCCTTCCTTTTGTTATTTCAACCCCGAAGACCGCGGGATGGGATACCCTGAAGCAGTGGTTCGGGAGCAGCTTTACTTGCCCTGGGAAGATGAGGGATCTCTCTAGCACGTTCTTCTCGGCTTCCCTCTCCTTAAGCATCCATTCCCTGTAATCATCGATTATCTTGTAGATTATGTTGCTGCTTATGACATTTATCCCGGTGGCCTCGCTCTCCGCCTTTGCCTCATCGTCAAAAGGAACGCTGAAGGCAAGGACCACCGCACCGAAGGGATCGGTGGCCTTCATCGAGAAGGCGTCAAGTATATCGCGTTTCGTAACCCTCCCTATCTCCTTCTTGCTTATCTGTATCTTTTCCGCATTCAGGAGTCTGGAAAGAGCCTCTATGCTCCCCATGGTGTCTGCCTTGAGTATCACTCCGGCCTTGTCGGTTGCAAAGACCTCGCTGAGTTCGGATTTTATCTCCGTTTCATAGTTAGGTATTTCAGTTGAGAGTATCAGCGATCCTGGGAGAGCATCATCGAGCCCGCTCCCGCTCAGCTTTACCCCTGATGCCGCGCTGACCGAGTCAACGTAGTAGAATTTGCTCGATGACTCACGCATCTCCTGAAGCTCCTTTGGTTTGAGCAGCGCCTTGATCTTTGTAGTTGACAATCCTGTCTGAGTGGCAAAAGCCACGGTATCATTGACTTTGAGCCTTCCATTGTAGAGTATTATGTCGACAGTAGTGCCGAGTCCCTTATCCTCCTTCCTCTCTATTATGTTGCCCCTGCCCGGCCCGCTGACCTCTATCTCAAGTCTTGCCTCGAGGAAACGCTGTGCGAGCCCTGTAGCATACATTAGCAGCTCCGCAATGCCTTCCCCGGTCTTAGCGCTCTCAGGAACTATGATAACTTCTTTCTTGAAATCCTTGACGCGATCGAACCGCTCGCTGTTGAAACCGAGCTCGCTCAGCTTGCCTATCAGGCCGTAGATCCTGGCCTCAAGGTCGTCAACCACATTCTGCCTCTGCTTGGAGATAGATTCGGAGAACGACTGGGTAGGTTGGGGCATCCAACCCGTAATCGCGTCTATCTTGTTAGCGGCAACTATGAAAGGTGTCTTGTACTCCTTCAGTATCTCAAGCGCCTCGTAGGTCTGCGGCTCAAAGCTCTTCGTGACGTCCACAACGAGTATTGCAAGGTCTGCAACCGAGCCTCCCCTCCTTCTCAGGTTAGTAAAGGCCTCGTGGCCGGGAGTGTCTATGAAGAGGAGTCCTGGAATCGTTATCTGTATCCCGAATTTCTTTATCAGGTCTCCGACTGTCTTCGTTATCACGGAAAGCGGAACCTCGCTGGCTCCTATGTGCTGCGTTATTCCTCCTGCCTCGCGTGCCGTTATTGTGGTGCTCCTGATCTTGTCGAGCAGGCTGGTCTTCCCATGGTCTACGTGACCCATTACGCATATTATCGGCTGCCTTATCATCTGAATTACCGTTGGCTGAATAGTAGCAATTATAAATAACAAGGATAAATATAAAGAGTGATAATGTAAAGGGTCAATTTATGGAAAAAGTGCTTGTAGTAATGAAACCTGACGGAATTGAGAGAGGTCTTACCGGCGCCGTGCTTGCAAGGTTCGAGACCGCCGGGCTGAAGCTTGTTGCAATCAAGATGCTCAAGGCGAAGAAGGAGCTTGTCGAGAAGCATTACACGAACGATGAGGAGTGGCTACTCTCTGTGGGGAAGAAGGCAAGGGAAGCCGCACTTGCAAAGGGGGAGAAGGTCGCTGAAACGGACAAGGAGATAGGAACAAGAGTAAGGAATGCGCTAATAAGGGAACTGACAAGAGTGCCGGTAGTCGCATTCGTACTCGAAGGAAACGCCGCTTGCGACGTCGCAAGGAAGATCGGCGGCTCAACAGAGCCAAGGAAGGCCGATCCTGGCAGCATAAGGGGAATGTATTCCAATGACAGCTATTCGCTCGCTGACATAAAGAAGAGATCCGTAAGAAACATATGCCACATCTCCGAGAATGCAGAGATAGCGGAGAAGGAGATCAAGGTATGGTTTTCGGATTCTGAAATGGTTTCTTACAAGCGATCAGATGAGGACGTCCTCTACGGATAAATTAGTTTCCGTCTACAAAGTTAGGTAGATTATAAATTAATCTTTCATCTACCTAACTATTAGGTAGATACATTTAAATAATTTCATCTACCTAACTATAAGTATGACATTAACTAGAAAGATAGTCAAGGATAAGAGCTACTACTATTCGTTCTTAAGCTACTTTCTAATTAATAAGTCCAAAAGTTTCAGCAAGTATATAGGCGCCACTAAACCTGGAAAGCAGAAACTGAAAATAATAGAAAATAATTTTAAAAAGGAGTTGACACAAAGGCTCGCTGGTAGGACTTATTCTGCAGGGCTCATTAGTCCTGATGAAGTAATCAGAAGCCTGCTTTTTAGAGATCTTTTTAGGGAAAAATACACATCCTTGACAGAACTTAAAAGAAGAAAGTATGATATAGACAGAACAGTCTCATTTACTCTGACCACATTGACTACTGAAGACGTAAATGTCGACATAGACGACGTAGAAAATGCGCTTAAAAAGAGATCGGCACTTACTGAAAAAGAAGAAATAAGCAAGAACATGCTAAAAGCAGTGGAATCAATAAAGCATAAACATACGCTGACCAAGGAATACCTCTTAGAGTTACACAAAACAATAATGTCCGGATTCGAGACTAAGACACCAGGATCATTCAGAAACAGGCGTGTGCATCTGTACAGATATGCGGATGACGGTTCCAAGACGGAGATCGCGTATAGAGCACCAGTCCGTGCTAAAATCGAAGATCTCGTACAGGAATTCTGCGACTGGTATAACAAAAGTGACCTCAACCCTATAGAAAAAGCTGCGTTATCTCATTACAAACTATATCGAATACACCCTTTCTTAGACGGCAACAAGAGAATATGCAGACTGATATTCAATAAGACACTGATAGAAAATGGATTTCCACTATTGAATATCTCGGTAAGAAAGGAGGCATATTTTGATGCCCTTATCGAATCTGTTGAAAATGGAAGGCCAAAGGCATTGGCAGATTTCGCACTCAACGAATACTATAAGCAAGTAAGAGATTTTCTCTCAGAATAAGCTAGACCTGCATGCTCATTCTGACCTCCTCTGTTATCATTTCCGGGGTCCACGCCGGCTCCCAGACAAGGTCCATCTCGACCTGGCCGGCGTCGGGCAGATGCTCAAGCCTCAATTGCGCGTCCGCAAGTATTATGCTTGTGACAGGGCACATCGGGCTGGTCATGGTAAGCTTTAGCGTCATGTTGTTCTTCTCGTCTATTCCTATCCAGTGTATTAAGCCCAGGTCGACTATGTTTATCCCTATCTCAGGGTCAACGCAACCCTTCAGGGCCTCCACAGCCTCAGCACGGGTAATCTGATGCATGATGGGATATAGCAAAACTGGTATTTTAACGTATCGTCAGGGTACGGATAGGGGTATCCAATCAGACGTGAAACAGGTATGCGCTTGCGTTGCCCACCATCTGGATCAATGGCTGCGGATATATGCCTAGAAGAAGTGTCACTGCAAGGCAGATCACAACTACCGCAACAACAGAACCGCTGATCTTCACCTCCTTTGCGTCCGCCTTAGTGGTGTACATCGCTATCATGGGCCTTGCGTAGTAGTAAATGGATATTACGGTGTTTACAATTCCTATAATCGCAAGCCAGACCAGCCCAGCATTGACTGCGCTCAGGAAGATGAGGAACTTGCCCACGAATCCTGTCGTGAATGGAAGGCCTATCAAGGAGAGCATGAAGATGGTCAGCGCTGCAGCGGCGAACCTGTTCTCCCCATTGAGCCCTATCATATCGTCCATCTCAAGCCTGTGCCTCGACTCAAGCCACGAGACTATGGCGAATAAGCCTATGAAGAGGAAGACATGCGCAAAGATCTGATAGAGCGTGGCAGTTATGCCTGCCTGTGACGCTGTCGCAATGCCTATGAGCATGTATCCTGCCTGCGAGATCGAGGAATAGGCGAGCATCCTCTTGAAGTTGCGCTGCATTATCGCGACTACGTTTCCGTAGAACATGGTGAATACGGAGAGGAGCGCGATTATCATGAATGCAGACTTGTAGGTGATGAAGACCAGGATGAGCACCTGTATCAGTGCAATGAATCCCACCTTCTTGTTTATTCCGCCGAGCATCGCAGTTGCGTATGAAGGTGCGCCTTCATAGACATCCGGGATCAGCACGTTGAACGGGAACACCGACGCCTCGAATCCCAGCGAGGCGATGAAGAGGACCACTGCAAAGAGGAGCAAGTCGCTCTGCTGCGTTTGTGCCAGAGCAAAGCTGTCGGCGCCCCCGTAAAGGGTCACCACTGCAAAGGAGAGCAGCGCAACCGATATGGAACCCATTATGAAGAGCTTGGTCGCAGCCTCGAGGCTTCTCCTTGAGAGTAGGACTATGAATACAGTGGGTATAGCCATCAGCTCCATGCCCACGAATATGGTTATCAGAGTTGTGGAGAACGCAACCGCATATATGCCCATAAGCGAGAAAGAGGCCATCAGCGCAAAGTCCCCGAAGCGCGGCGCGTAATCGAATGCGAGTATGCTTACAAGCAGCAATGCAAACGTGAGAACCGTGGCGCAGAAGAGCGAGAAGGGATTCACTGAAAAGAGATTCATTATCGTAACCGTGGTATTCATGGCAAGTAGATATCCTGCAGCCACAGCGAGGAATGTGAGGGCCAATGCGTTGAATGTGAACTGCAGCCTTTCATCGTTCGTGAGCCGTATCAGAAGGTTGCCTGCCACCAGCAGCACGCAGAGTCCCATGAAGGCGCGTACGGGCGTAACCAAGGCAGCCAAATCAATCATATGATGACCAGGTAAGCGTAGACAAGAACCACGAGCAGAGCTATCGCGAAGATCAACGCATATGCGTTTATCCCTCCCACGGAAATCCTCCTTAATCCATTCGAGAGGACCACTGTTCCATGGCCGAAGAAGTCAAGCGCCTCGTTGAGATACGCGTCGAAGGCAGCTACGCCATCCGATACCTCGTAAAGGAATCTTGCCGATGCGTTGTTCAGGAAGATGAAGATCCTGTGGCTGTATGCAATTGAATTGAGCGCGCCGCCTCTCCTCTTCACAGCTCTTCCCGATGCTGCGGATTTATAGAGAAGGTAGCTTATCAGAGCGCCTACCGCTGCAAGTAGCGTGACATCCAATATGTCAAGTATTCCGACAGAGAGAGGCGAGCTTGATTTCAGATAAAGCGAACTGCCGCCAAGGAATCCTGTTATGTAGAAGAATATCGCAGAGCCTGTCAGTGCCAGCACCGCAAGCGCCAATGTCGTGTATATCATGGGCTTTGGCAGCGCCTTGTACCTAAGCAGCGATCTTGCGGACTTGTCTGGCTTTGAGACAAGGAAGAACCACCTGAAGATGAAGAAGCTGGTGCCCAGGCCTATGACTGAGACGATTGCGTATACCGCAATGTTGCTGAGCAGCGAGTTGCCTATCCCTGCAGCTGCGAAGAATCCCGAGAAAGGAATTATTCCTGCAACGGAGAGAACGCCGAAAAGCGCGGAGAGGTAAAGCAGTCCGTTTGCATTGAGTCCTGATGTCCTCTCAAGCTGGTCTTCCTTCGTGGCCTTCATCACGGCCCCTGAGACGAAGAAGAGTAGCGCCTTGTAGAAGCTCTGGACTATGAAGAAGTATATCGCAGCTATTATCGCCCCACTGCCTATTGCTACAAGCATGAGCGAGAGTTCCTGCACCGTTGAATAGGCAATGACCCTCTTTATCTGCGTCTCCTTCGCGGCGTTGAGCGTTGCTATGGCTGCTGTTATTATCCCGAAGACAAGCATTATCCGCAGCAGTCCCGCGGCAGAGATAAGTGGAAAGAGTATTATGGCGACGAACACTCCCGCCTTGACCATTGTGGTCGAATGGAGGAAAGCCGATACGGGAGTAGGGCCTTCCATCGCCTCGGGAAGCCACTCCTGGAATGGAAACTGCGCGGACTTCGTGAAGATGGCCAATACCAGCAGCGCCACGGCCCCGTAAAGCGTGAGTGATATGTGCGAAGGTATGGCAGAGAGTATCGCTGCGAAGTCAAAGGTGCCGAAGACATTCCAGAGAATGACTATCGATGCGAGAAGCGCAAGGTCTCCTATCAGCACAGTGGTTATTGCAAGCCTCGCAGCCCTGTCCGCGCTCTCCCTCCTATGCCAGAATCCTATCAGCAGATAGCTGAAAAGGCTGAGGAACTCCCATGCTATGAAGAGGATTATAAAATTGCCGGACATTGCGAATACGGCCATGGAGAGCTGGAATCCCAGCATCTCGGCATAGAATCGCTTCTGCTCGCTCAGCGTGTCCATGAAACTCGTTGAATAGAGGTATATGATTCCCCCGACGAAGAAGACAATGCCTAGAAGGATGAAGTTCAGCGGAGCAATAGTCACTGTCAAGGGAAAAGCGAATGACCCTGCGGAGAACCAGTTGATTGTTTGAGTTCCCTGCTGCACCAGGAAGAGCAAGGCCAGGCCAACAAAGCTTGCCATGGCTGCAATGTATCCGGACTTCATGCGGACCTTCAATAGCGCGACCGCGGCCAAACCAATGACTAGCGGGAGCAGCACGAGCAGCGGATTCAGCAAAGGCAATGCCACCATTTCACCACTTCATCTTGGAGAGCTTCGCCACGTCGAAATCGACGCCCCTGAATCTCATGTAAAGGTAGAACGTTACCAGGGTTATTATCTCAACGGCAGCGACGGACCATAACGCAAAGAGCATGACCACAGCCCCGGGATTCTGGGCTTTCTGGAAATCGAAGAAGCCCACCAATGCGATAGTGCTCGCTATCAGTATCAATTCTATGCCGAGCATTATGACTATGAAATGCCTATCCGAGGCAAGCCCAGCGAAGGATATCCCTACCAGTGTCAGGGCGAGTGCGAATATGTAGAGGAGCGCGAGCACTAAGTCACCAGCTTCGTCAACTTTTTGATGAAGAGGACGCTCCCGAGGGCCGTTGCGAATAGGAGCACTGCAAAGATAAAGAACAGGGGATAGTAGTTCTCGAGGGCCATCGCGAATGTGTTGTTGATGCTGCCTCCCACAAATGTGTAGGCGGTGAACGCCATCTGCGCGAAGAAGTAGAACCATACCGTAAGGACTACCACCAGGGGCACGAAGAGCGCAAGCCTCAGGTATTTCGCCTTCTTCTCCTCATTCGAGAGCGAGATCATAAGGTATGTCGAAAGGCCTCCGACAAAGACAAGGAGCTGCAGAAGCGCGATGAACGGCTGGTTGAGAACCAGGAAGAGCATCGAGCTCGAGGAGAAAGCCATGGTGAGCGCGAGGACCGCATGCACCAGCTTGCGCTGGAAGAAGACAAAGAGCGAGGAGAGCACTGTCAATGCCCCAAACAGAAAGAATAATAGCGTGTATGCGTCTCCTGCCATCGGATCACTCCAGCTCCTCCGGCCTTTTCAGCAGTTCGCGCTTGTCATAGGCCTCGTAAGAATAATCCTTCGTGAGGGTGAGGCATTTCGGAGGGCAGACTTCCTCGCAGAGCGCGCAGAAGAGGCAGCGCTCCAGTCCTATCTGCGGCATGACCTTCTCCCCCTTGTCGGTCATCACGTCCACCATTGTTATTGTCTTGTTGGGGCAGATGCGCTCGCATGCCGAGCAGCTTATGCAGGTGCTCATGTCAAGGCGCAGCTTGCCCCTGTAATTGTCGGGAAGCGATTCCCTCTCCTCAGGGAACTCGAGCGTAGACCTTTTCTCGTTTATCGCCTTTATCGATCTTGCAATTGGTCCCAACATCTCCTACGCCACAAATAGTATATAGACAAGTATAAGATTTATTAATGAGAGGGGGAGCAGCCATAGCCACCCGAGCCTGAGTATCCTGTCGATTCTCATGCGCATGGTTGTCGCCCGTATTACTATCGTGAAGAGGGCCACTATGAAAGCCTTGATTATCAGCCAGGCTATTCCCGGAAGCAGGGGTCCGCTCCATCCTCCGAAGAAGAGTATTACGATTATCAGGCTGCCAAGGAATATGCGCGTATAATCTATGAAAAGCGCAAGCGCATAATATGGGGCGCTGTAGTCCGTGAGCCATCCCGCAATGAGCTCTGAATCGGCTTCCCTGAGGTCGAATGGCGGCCGTTCCATCTCCGCAAGCATGGCAACGAAGAAGACCAAAAGGCCGAGCGGCATCAGCAAGGCAAACCAGAGATGCTGCGACTGCGACGCTATTATGCTGCTTATGTTATAGCTTCCGGTGAAGAGCACAATAGCCGCAACCACCACGACCATAGGTATCTCGTAGCTTATCAGCATGAGCACGGACCTCTGCGCGCTTATGTCCGCGAACTTGTTCCCCGTCGCGAATCCTGAAAGGAAGACTATCAGCGGAAGGAAGGCGATGAGCACGAACAGGAGAAGTATACCAAGGCTGAGGTTCGTGGCCTGGATACTCTGCGAGAAAGGCAGCAGCAGGACCATGAAGGTTGTTATCGCAAGCAGAAGAATGGGCCCGAGCGCAAGCAGCGTCGGATCTGAATTCTCCGGGTCTATGTGCTCCTTGGAAAGCAGTTTCACAAGGTCGGCAAGGTTCTGGAATATGCCGTATTTGCCTACGTAGGTAGGGCCGTGCCTGTGCTGTATCTTCGCGATCAGCTTCCTCTCTATCCATCCGAATAGGTACGCGAAGGCGCTCGTGATTATTATTATGAAAATCGCATAGACGACTATCGCCACTGCGTACAAAAAGAGACTGCCTGAGCTGAGCCAGCCCTGCCAAGTGGAAATTATTGAAAGCAACGCAAGACTATCTATCAACACAGGCCATCACCAGATCCAGGGTACCCATTATCGCAAAGAGATCGGCAAGCCGCTGCTCAGTTGCGAGATGCTGCAGCGCAGCAAGATTCACGAAGCACGGCGAGCGAATGGAAAGCCTGTAAGGCCGCTGCGGGTCTGCAACCATGTACATCATTACCTCGCCTCTTGGTATCTCCCTGCTCACGGTCACGGCCATGTTCTTCGCCGCAGGGCCGATCAGCTTTATGGGCATGCCGAGCGCATCCCCTGCAGGCATCGCCTTGAAAGCCTCGCGTATCAGGCGGATGGATTCGCGCATCTCGATCATGCGTATCTTGTATCTTGCGAAATTATCCCCTTTCTGCGCAGTGGCCACCTGGAAGTTGAGCTTCTCGTAAACGTAATAGGGCTTTGCCTTGCGTATGTCGTAGGAGATCCCTGACGCCCTGAGAATGGGCCCTGCAACTCCAAGTGACTTCGCATCACCGCCGCTGAGCACCCCCACTCCCTTCATTCTCTCATTGAACACGGGATTCTTCTCAAGATAGGCCTCGTACTCCCCGAGCCGCTTCTCGAGGTATTCTATGAATCCGCGGCAGTTTTCCTCAAAGTCCGGAGGCAGATCCATCGTGACTCCGCCAAGCCTCATGTTCACGTAGAACATTCTTTCCCCGGTTGCCTCTTGCAGGAGGCTGAGCACACGGTCCCTGTCCTCAAAGACCCACATGAACATGGTGAACATCTGGCCCATGTCGTTGCAGAGCGCGCCAAGGAAGAAGAGATGACTTGCGATTCTCTGAAGCTCAAGCTCAATGAGCCGCACATACTGCGCGCGCTCCTTGACATCGATCCCAAGCGCGGCCTCAACAGTAGCAACATATGCCTCATCATAGGACAATGGCGCAACGTAATCGAGCTTCTCCATGTAAGTAGGGCTTTGCATGTACATCCTGTTCTCCACAAGCTTCTCAACGCCCCTGTGCAGGAAGCCAACGTGAGGTTCAAGCCTCTTTATCGTGTCTCCATCGACATCCGCTACGAGGTGCAGCACTCCGTGGGTGCTCGGATGCACCGGACCGATGTTTATGCGCGTGGTCATTTGCCCTTCACCTCTGTCCTGTAATCCTTGTTCCACTCGAAGCTCTTCCTGAAAGGAGGGTCGATCCCATCCCACTTCTCAAGGAGAAGGCGCTTTGCCACTCTTCCCGTTATCTCTATACCGAACATCTCCTTGAGCTCACGCTCGTACCAGTCGGCTGACCTGTATTGGTCCAGCACAGTGGGAACCCATGCATCATCATAGTCCATGTCCAGTTCAACAGTCTCGTCCATGTTCTTCTCTATGTCCCTGATGAAATAGATGACCTTGAGATTCTTTCCATAGTCCACTGCAGTAATCTTGACAAGGTAATCGTATCCCGACTTCCTGAGGTCCTGAATCTCATCCAGCAGGTCCTCTCGCTCAACCTTCAACCTTTCCACCCAACTTGTCCTGAAGCTTCATAAGCGCTGCAAACAGGTTCTCCGGCCTCGGAGGACATCCTGCAACGTATACGTCTACCGGCAGAACCTGGTCAATGCCCCTCACTATGTTGTAGCTCTCCCACCACGGCCCTCCGCACGTCGCACATTCGCCAAAGGCAATGACATGACGAGGCTCAGACATCTGCTCATACAGCCTCTTCACCTCGGGCACCATGCTCTTCGTGACCCAGCCCGCTACAAGCATGACATCGCACTGTCGCGGAGTCGCCCTGAAGAGAAGGTAACCCTTCCTCTCCGCGTCGATCCTCGCAGCGCCGAAGTCCATCAGCTCTATTGCGCAGCAGGCAAGCCCGAACTGCAAGGGCCACAGAGAATTCTTCCTTGACCATTTTACCGTGGAATCTGAACCGGGTATCGCCTTTATCATCTCCGAGAGCTTGCCGAACATCGCATTCGGCTTGCCCTCCTTTGTCATTGACTCCATGACCAGGCGGTCCATCTCCTGCTTGGCGTTCCTGAATTCCTGGCTCTCCCTGTCTATCGCATCTGCCATAAAAATCACTCCTTCGCATGCCCCGCCAGCATGATTATGAAAAGCTCAAATATAAAACTGAGGACGAAAAGGGCGAGTATCGCGTAATTGACAAACTTGGATACGCTCCCAACGCTTACGACCCAGATCAGCATGACTGCAAGTATTATCTCGAATGCGAGGAACATTGGAAAGTAGTAGAGGTACTCGTTCATTACACTGGTCCTCCTTCCATAGCTTTCCTCCGCGCTCTCATAGTTGTTCTGCTTCGCCCTGCTCGGCCTGCTCCTCCTCCTTATCAGCTTCGAGCCCAGCAGCATAAGCACCGGCTCAAGGAATGCGATGACTGCAAAGATGATTATGGCTACGTAGACCGAGACCATGATTGAAGATATGATAGAAAACTTAATATTGTTGCCATCGCATCTTACTACTGCCTCCTAAGGGCCCGTAACTCAGCATGGCTAGAGTGGCGGACTTTTAATCCGTAAGTCGAGGGTTCAAATCCCCCCGGGCCCGCATATTCAAGCAAATCCCAGAAACAGGGAAGCAGGTATTATATACCAGTTTCGCGAACGGTAAGTGGTTTCAATGCGCCTCAAAACAAAAGCCATCATATTCATGGCCTTCGTTATAATAGTCGCCGGAGGAGTGTTCCTGTTTACAAACTACTCCAACTACATTCCATCGCTGACGCAACTTTCTCCAGGAACCTCTGGAATCTCCTTCTCAATGAATCCCACTAGCATTATCGTCATGAGCAACACCACAAGTCCCACGGTGATAACCATGCAAGTGCAGAAGAGCGCCTCAAAGGACGATGCAATGCCTTTCGCAATAAGACTCGTTTCATCAAGTCCCGCGAATATTTATCCGATATCTGCCTCTTCAAATCAGATTCAATATAATTACACAACGAAGACGCTGGCCCTGCCAGGCACATCCGACAGCGAGCAGTTCGTTGTGCATGGCATACTTCCAAAAGGATCGACTACCTCGAAGTACAACATCACTGCCACGCTCTACTACAACAACACGCAAGTGGGCAGTCCGCAGATCCTTGCGGTGACCATCCAGAAGTAGGGTGTCCTGCCGCTAAAAGGCATTTCGAATAGGGTTTATATTCCTGGGCAGTGAAATAATCCTGAGGGTATTATGGATAGCGTAATGCATTTTGAGATACCGGCAGACGACCTGCCAGGGGCGAAGAAATTCTACGGCAGCATATTCGGATGGAAGATCGGGGACGTTCCTGGAATGGGATACTCAATGGCCAGAACCACCGAAGTAGACGAGAAGACGGGGATGCCTAAAATGCCAGGGAGGATAAACGGGGGCATGATGAAGAGAATGCCGAACATAAAGGGCCCTGTCATCACAATCACGGTTGATGACGCAAAGAAGGCACTCGACAAAGTAAAGAAGGCTGGAGGAAAAGTTCTCGTTGAACCGCAGAAGGTCATGGACATGGGCTGGAATGCGTATGCCATGGACACGGAAGGAAATGTCATCGTCGTATGGCAGCCTGCAATAAAGGAATAAACAAGGCAGAAAATGGCGCCCGGGATATTCAATCCGTATGCAATTGCCTACGCAGTCTTTGCATTGATACTTTCAATGGTTTTCGTAGGCGCATGCGCAGCGCAGCTTGTTGACCCAATATATTCCATCAATTCATCAACTCCTGCTGCAGAAGGAGTTGCAAGTTACGGCCTGTACAACATCTCCAATGACAGCGGAGCCTACCAGGTGGAAACGAACGAAGTCATAGGATATGCCAGGATCAATGCGCTCTCCGCATTCAACTCCACTCCCCCAGTGAACATATCGCGGTATGGCGCAACTCTCCAGCTTAACGTGGTCATGAACATCACAACTCCCAGCAACCAAAGATATTCCTATTGGCTCCAGGACGTGATGAACCTGAACACGAGCAACGGAACTTCTTTCATAGGCGACAACATATGGAACATGTCGAGTTCGATAGCAAACGTTACCAATGCCACGTTCTCAGGAAACGGGAACTTCTCCATTGCAAACTCCACCGATACAAGTCTCCCCGCCGCAAACCAGTCATTTTACGGATTCTTCCTGAACAGCACCAATTTCACTTATCCGTTCGAATTCGTACCTGTGATAAGGATAGACATGCAAAACGGACATCCGGTAGTCAGGATGGGCTATGATCAGAATGGAAAGTTCATATTCTACGACAATGTCACATTCAATACCAAGGCGAAAAGCGCATACATACTCATCACTCCTTACTATCAGACACCGTCGCCCGCATTCTCACCCTACAACGGCAGTTTCTACGACGCTGAGATGGTGATCGGAGGAGAAGGCAGCGGCGAAATATCCCAGTTCAGCAAGGCAGACGGGACCTTCTGGATCGGATACCTTGACAACAATACACTTGTTCCCTTTCCAGTGGTCGGAACCTTTGGCATAGACACCGGAGAATCGTCTACAGGGCTTACAATCAAGCAAGATGGAGGAAATGCGGCTCTGACTACAGGAGAACCGAACTACAATGAGAGCATAACTCTCTACGGAGTGCCTGGAGACATAGGAAACGGCGCATCCTCCTTGCCTACAACCACATTCGTGCAGAACGGTACGGCAGAACCAGCAACAACCGCCAATGCAACTCAGGCTTCTTCTCCCTCGGCACAACCAGGCGATTCGACAATAGCTGTGGCTGCGGTCATAGTCGCGCTCGTCATCGGATTCTATCTCATCATGAGGAAGACGGCCAGGCCGAATTCCGGATGAAAAGCCTTCAAGCTAAGCTGTCTATATATATTTTCTCGTGACAGAAATACCGTATCAGGTCATCGAATGGTCGACGAATTCAAGCTCGAGAAGCTGAGGAAGCTCAAGGAGCTTGGCATAAACCCTTACCCGTACACTTACAAGGTCACTCACAAGAGCGTGGAGGTAGTAAACGCATTCACCTCCCTTGAAGGAAAGGAGGTCAGCGTTGCAGGCAGGATAATAAAGAGAAGGGAGATGGGAAAGCTCTGTTTCATGGACATACTTGACGGACAAGGCAAGGTACAGGTGCTCATAAGGGATGACGCTGCCACTCAGAATGCAGTGGAGATAACAGGACTCACCGATGTGGGCGACATAATCGGAGCGAGCGGCAAGGTCATCAAGACAAAGAAGGGGGAGGTCACGGTGGAAGCGAAGGAGATTACAATACTCGCAAAATCACTGCTTATCCTGCCCGAAAAATTCCACGGGCTCACGGACACGGAGATAAGGTACAGGAAGAGACAGCTTGATCTGATTATGAATCCCAACGTGCGCAACTTCTTCATCACGCGCGCCAGGATACTCAAATACCTAAGGGACTTTCTCGACGCTGACGGCTATGTGGAATTCGAGACTCCCGTGCTCCAGCCGAATTACGGCGGCGCAAATGCAAAGCCTTTCATAACCGAGTATAACGCTCTGGAGACAAAGGTCTTTCTCAGGATATCCGATGAACTCTACCTGAAGAGGCTGATAATAGGGGGATACGAGAAAGTCTACGAGGTCTCAAAGGACTTCAGGAACGAGGACATCGACTCGACGCACAATCCCGAATTCACGCAAATCGAATTCTACGAAGCCTACAGGGATTACGACGACTTCATGAGGTTCACAGAGAAGATGCTCTCCGGGCTTGTGAAACACCTCTTCGGCAGCTACAAGATAAAGTACCAGGACAAGGAGCTCGATTTCACCCCCCCATTCAAGCGTGTCTACTGGGTCGAGGAGCTGAAGAAGAAAGTAGGAATAGACATATCGGAGATGAGCGATGCTGAAGCTGCGAAGCTTGCGAAGAAGGAGGAACTTGAGACAGCTATAAAGAACTCATACCATGTTGCGGACGGACTATTCGACAAGTACATCAAGCCTGATCTCTTTGGACCTGCATTCGTGGTTGATTACCCCTCATATATGTGCCCTTTGACAAAGGACAAGCGAGGCAATCCGAAGCTCAGCGAGAGATACGAGCTCTTCATAGCCGGAAAGGAGGAAGGCAACTGCTACTCCGAGCTCACTGATCCGATAGAGCAGAGAAGGAAGTTCGACGCCCAGGAAGCTGAGAGGAAGAAAGGCGACTACGAAGCCCCTCCGAGCGACACCGATTTCCTCGAGGCAATGGAGTACGGGATGCCTCCCACAGCCGGAATGGGCCTGGCAATCGACAGGCTTGCGATGATCCTCACGGATAACGTCTCAATCAAGGAAGTGATTCCCTTCCCTGCCGTAAAGCCTGAGAAAAAGGCAGGAAAGTAAACCAATTACTTTCTACTGCTTGCTGTACGAGAAGATAACTGTTATGCTCTCGGTTACCTGACTTGTGCCAGGGAAGATTATCGGCTGAGGCGCTGCGCCTGGAGAAGATCCCCCTACAGCAGTGCCTGATGCGTAGAGCGGGAAGACCCTGTAGTTGAAGCTGTTGACCGAGATGTTCTCCGCGGAAACGGTGTAACCATTGCCTAGCGTTGCCCTTGCCTGTGCAGTTGCATTGGCCATTGCGCTTGCAAGCGCAAGCGGTCTCAGCGAAGCGACCTGCGCATTAGAGAACTGGTCCTGGACGCTCTCCACGTATACGTTTGGTATTGCCGATACTGAGTTGAGGGCTGCCCCAGCATTCGCCTGGTTAGGCAACGTTACCTGCAGACTCTCAACCGCCTCATAAGTGGCAGTGGAGTTGCACTTGTAGCCATACGGGTATATTGCAGCGCCTCCGGATCCGGAATAAGGATAATAGATGTTGTTGCACCTTACATCGACGTAATATGATGTTGTCATGATATTGCTGAGGTTGCCCCCTATGTAGCTGGAGAGCGTCTTGTTGAGAAGAGCCGTTGAGGCAGAGAGATTCGCCACTGCATTCTGAGTGGTTGAACCTGTGCCGTTAATCCTTAGGTAGAGCAGCGTCTGGTTAGGCTGGCCGCTGGCAAATCCCTGCGCACTGATTGTTATCGTATGATTGCCAGTTGCGTTGGGCGCGCTTATCATCTGGATGCTGCCGTGCGAATATAATGTGAGAAGGGCCACGGCCCCAAGAACCAGGACTGCGCATACCGCTACTGCAGGCCACGCCGAATTATCCGGTCTGCTTTGCCTTGCCATCCGATTACCTACTCTCAATCATCGCCAAAGTTATTAAAGGGTTTGGGAGTTGCAGGTTTTTGATAGGTTTTAATCCCTGAGCTTCGTGGTGCAGTATGCGCAGCGCGTAGCTTTTATCGGTATTGTGGAGAGGCATTCTGGGCATGTTTTCGTGGTGGCCGAAGGCGGCGCCTTTTTGGACTGCTGCCTCTCTTTCAGCTTGCTTATCGGCCTCACTATCAGGAAGAAGACGACCACCGCAAGCGTCAGGAAACTGATAAGCTGGTTTACGAAAGCGCCTACCATGAAAGCGCTGTTGTTTATGGTGATGACCCATGCAGAGAAGTTGTAGTGTCCCGCGACGCCTATGAGCGGAGTTATTATGTCAGAGACGAAAGCTGTGACAACCGCATTGAAAGCAATGCCTATGACCACCGCAACTGCAAGGTCCAGCACGTTGCCCTTTGTTATGAAGTCCTTGAAATCGCTTAGAACTGACATGGAACCAATCGAGATTGATTTGCGCAAGGTATTTAAATCCTGATTATGCATTGTAGAATCGGTTTAAATGGCAAAATCGGCAAAATTGGGGCAACGTGCATTCGTTGAGGCTCTGGGAGTCTTTATTTTCGTCTTCCTTGGCGCTGGATCTGTGGCAGCGGTAAACTATGCGGGGCTTGGGACCGCAGGACTCCTGGTCATAGCGATAGCAAACGGAATCGGATTGGCTCTTGCGATTTCATTCGCGATGAATATCTCCGGAGGACACATCAACCCTGCAGTGACTGTTGCGGCGTGGATCAACAGGCTGATATCCACGCGCGATGCGGCGGTGTACATAATCTTCCAGCTGATAGGCGCGATAGCGGCAGGATTATTCCTTGTCGCTCTCTATCCCTCCCCTATTGCAATCCCTGTGCATTACGGCGCACCTTCCTTGGGACCTGGCATCAGCATAACCACGGGCATAATACTCGAGGCGATAATGACCTTCTTCCTTGTAACCATGGTGTTCGGAACTGCGGTCGACAAGAGGGCGCCGCACATTGCGGGTTTCGGAGTGGGACTTGTAGTCATGCTTGACGTGCTTGCAGGAGGGGCAATGACCGGAGCGGCAATGAATCCTGCAAGGGCTCTCGGGCCGATGATCGCATCAGGCTTCCTCACGAACTGGTACGTCTACATAATAGGACCGCTGATAGGCGCGATAGTCGCGGCACTGGTCTACAAGTACCTTGTGAAGTAGGATCAGAAGGGTATCTTGTCGTTCATCTCGTGGAATGTCTCCTCGAAGTCGGTCTTCGAGCGTTCGCGCAGCCTGTTAGCCTCTTCAATCGCTATCTCGAACTCATCTCCCGCAATGCCCTTGAGAGTGGCAGCTGCAACCTCCTCCGCCGTTATCCCCTTGTCTATTCCGCGCTTCTCGCGCATGCCCTTGTCCAACTCGGTGTCCGTTGTCGGAGGTGCAACCTCGAATACTTTCACCGGCGTGTTCTTCAGCTGTTGCCTCAGCGTGACGCTGAATGAGTGTATCGCCGCCTTTGTCGCCGAGTATACCGGATAGATGGCAATGGGCACGAAAGCAAGGCCCGATGAGATGTTTATTATCGCAGACTCTTTCTTCTTCTCTAGGAATGGCACAAAATAAGCGGCGAGCTCCACCTGCGCTATCAGGTTTATCTCTATTTCGTTCTCACCGGCAAGGAGCTCCTGCGCTCCCTTCCTGAAGTTGACCGCTCTCTGTATGCCGGCGTTGTTGACCAGTATGTTCAGATGGGGATACTTCTCCTCAACCCATTTGAAGAGGCGCGCCCGCTCTTCCCTCCTCGAGATATCGCATTTCACTGTTACCAGTGAAGGAAGCCTGGCCTTTGCCTCCGCGAGCTTCTGTTCCCTCCTCCCGCAGATTACTACCTCATTGCCTGCCTTTACGAAACTGTCAGCCAGCGCAAAACCTATTCCTGTTGCGCCTCCAGTGATAAGGACTGTGTTCCCTGTTGTGTTCATCAGAAGACCATGGTACGCAGCACGCACGCATCTAAGATAGCGCATCGCTATTTTATTAGTTTATGTCACGCTGCCGTTTCCATTACAGCCTGTTCTCATTCTGCTTCGACTTGTAGTATGCGAACACGTATTCCGCAATGAACTCGTCGCTTGAACCGACCAGGGTGTTCACAACCTTGCATATCATCTCCGCGCTGAGCGGAACCTGGACTGTATAGAGGTAATAGAGGCCTATGGCGTAAGGTATTGGATTCCTGAATCGGACAGGCGCATAAGCGGCAAGCAAAGCAGGATCTGGGGTTATGCCTATGGAGCTTATCAACGCACTGATATTCTCAATTGTAAGATCTCTGCCTGCGAAAGCGAGGCTGCCTATCGCGCTCAGGTATGGAAGCGCATCGGGCCCTATGCTCGTCCTTGCCTCGCTAGCTTCAATGTTGCTGTTCAGCTCCTTTATCGCAAGCTCCGCCATCGCCTCGGAGAGGTCGAGCATCCCGAGATAGAGCGTCTTGAAGAAATTCTGCTCGGCTCCCTTTGCATTGAGCTGCTGGCTGATGAAGTTGTACTCTCCTGTTATATATTCCTTTGAATACTCGAGCACGTATCCGGCAATCCTATGGTCTGGTTCCACTCCAAGGGACCTTATCACCTCGACCAGCTTGTCTATGGTGGGCTCGACCCCGTTTGCCCTTGAGAAGTATATCCCGTTGACGTATACCAGTTCATTCTTGTAGTTGAGCCTGCTCACCGCATTGAGATACTGGTCGTTGGGATCTATTCCCGCCGCACGCAGGAGGTTGACGATTCCCTCGCCGGTTATGTCCTTACCAGAGAATGCCAGCGCGCCTGCAGCGCCAAGATAGCCTATGATGCCGCGGTCAAGGTAGGCCATGACCATCGGATTGTATGTTGCGCGGAGTATTTCCATTGTAACCATGTTCGCGCATGTACCCATGCCCGTCCTTATCGCCTTTGCCGTTATCTCCTTTATCTCAGCGGCGGTAGTTCCCTGGTCGCTGGACCTTGCGCTAGTCCCGTCCCACTCCATAAGATCATCAGCGAGTAACATCTTGCGGGCAAGGTTTAAATATTGTGCATTCGCATTGCACGCATGCCAGATTCATGGCTATACCTGAAGCGCATAGAGCTGAAGACATTCATACGCGTGGTCTTCGGAATAGTCTGGCTCATAGACGGGGCGCTGAAATTCCAGCCGGGCATGTCAGCGATATTCCCGCAGCTGATAAGCAACGCGGGGCAGGGACAGCCTGGATGGCTGCTTCCGTGGTTCACATTCTGGCTCAACATAGTCAGCCAGAACCCGCAGTTCTGGGTCTATCTCATAGGCACCGCCGAACTGTGCCTTGCGATCGGGCTGATATTCGGGCTCCTGAGAAAGATGACCTACATCGTGGGAATATCCCTCAGCCTGATAATCTGGGCCGTGCCTGAAGGGCTCGGGGGCCCTTACGGTCCCGGCTCGACGGACATAGGCACCGGGATAATATACGCGTTTGTCTTCCTCTCACTGATACTCAACAACGTGGAATTCGGGCCAAGCACATACTCTCTGGACATATGGCTGGAGAGGCGCATACCATGGTGGCACAAGCTTGCCGAATTCAGGAGGGTGCCGAAGCAGAGGAAGTAGCTTCCTCTAGTGCACGCACGCGGCATCCGGCGGTATCACGAGATTGAAATAAGGATACTTTATGGTATTCGATTCAGGGGGTATGTAGACCTGCGAAGGGTCGGTGCCAATGCCATAGTATATCAGCCTCGGCAGCGTGCCCGCATTCGGGTTGTTGTCGCTTGGGTTAAGCGCGGTGACGTTGTCGTAGTATATGAAGACCCACGCATTGGAAATCACATCGCAGTTTGCGAATCCATGCTGCGCAAGCGCGTTGGCAGCAGTGGCGAATCCTATCCAGTTCGTCCCTACCGAGCTCACTGCATTCTGCTGCTGCGCAAGCGCGAACCAGTAGCCAAGCGATCCTATCGAGATTACAATAAGAAAGGACATGGCCAGGTTGCGCTTTGCGTTGAATCCTATGGAATCGGCATCGAACCGCTGCAGCAGCAGCGCCATCTCGAGTGCAACGCCGAAGAAGATCAGGTAGCCCATCCGAGGAGTGCCGTCGAGCGCAGGATATCTTGCAAGGTAGATCCATGCCACGACTCCCAATGCGATGGCGACAAGAAGGATTTTCTGCAAATGGTCCATTTTCCTAGCAGCCCTCCTGCTTTTGTCATCCTCAGCTGCAAAGAGCCCGACAAGCACAAGTGCGGCAGGTATGAGGAACGAGAAGATCACCCAGAGCGATTCGAGCAGCACGCCGGGTACGGGTGCAGCGCCGCCTGCATAGAGTCCCATCTCCGTGAGATATGCCTCGAACGGGGAGCCGTAATAGAGGTAATTCGCCGCAAGGAAGGGAAGCGTTACAAGCGCGAACGCGACAAGCGCATATGCCCTCTTCTTCCAAGTCGGGAGCAGGAGAATCAGGGGGAAGAAGATGAGCGAAGGATACTTTGCAAGGCCGGCAAGCCCGAGCAGCATTCCGGTTTCCCATCTCTTCTTGAAAAGGAGGGCGATAGCAAAGATCATGAGTATGAACGCTATCCCTTCCTCCCCGTCAAGCAGGAAGAGGGTGAAGAGCACGAACGGGTTGAAGAAGAGGAGCACCAGCAGAAGCAGGTTCACCTTCGTAGTTTTGGAATAGTAGTAGAGGGCAGAGAGAAGGAAGAGCACTACGAATACCTGGTAGACGATCGGAGCGTACGAATGCAACGGCAAGGTGAATAGTGAGAGGATAAATGGCATCAGGGGGTCGCGGTATGTTTCCGCATAGAACTGCGGCGTCGTGATCGCGAGATAGGCAGGATGCGCCGTCAGCATATAGTGGTAGAAGAATGGGTCCACTATGTCGCGCGCATTGAGCACGTTCACGGTGAAATCCCAGAACATTCCTGTAGTAAGGAATATCTCGGCAGTGTCTGCGATTGCCAGGAACAATATCGCCACTACAAGTATCTTCTCGAGTCTCTCCATCGAATCAGCCAAATCCATCGATCCTGCTCAAAAGGCATAGTGAAATATGCAAATCCGCATCTTATTAAGCAGGGTTTCGCGCTACGGTTCGTGGCCTAACGAGATAAGCAAGCTTTTTATAATGAATAGTCCATAGATATTTTGGAGATAGCATGACACAAGCATATTGCGTTAAGTGCAAGCAGAAGCGAGAAATGAAGGATGCGAAGCAGGTCACCATGAAGAATGGGAAGTCTGCAATGACCGGGGCATGCCCTGTCTGCGGAACCAAGATGTTCAGGATCGGCGGAAAGTAATCCCCGATCAGGGTATGCAGTGCCAAGAGGGCACTGCGAAGCCGCTCATCCTTTAAATTCAGGAGAGTCTCTCCTTGTAGGCCTCGTATCCGAATCTCTTTATTACCCTCAGCCTGCCTTCCTTCGTAAGTAGCGCGATCGAAGGGAGCCTTACCCCGTTGAAGGTTGTTGTCTTGACCATCGAGTAGTGCGCCATGTCAAGGAAGACAAGCCTGTCCCCTGGCATGAGCCTCCTCTCAAATGAATAATCGCCTATCACATCGCCTGCAAGGCAGGTCATCCCGCCAAGCCTGTAAGTGTATCGTCTCTCTCCAGGCTTGCCTGCGCCTATTATGCTGGGGCGGTACGGAGCTGCAAGCACGTCGGGCATATGCGTCTCAGCCGAAGTGTCAAGTATCGCGATGTCAATGCCGTTATGCACCACATCGAGCACCGTTGCCACAAGAACCCCTGCATTAAGCGCAACCGCCTCCCCCGGCTCAAGGTGCACGTTGACCTTGTACTTCTTCCTGAATGCATTGATTGTCCTGATAAGCAATTCCACATCATAATCCTTTCTTGTTATGTGATGGCCTCCACCGAAATTCACCCACTCCATTTTCTTGATGTATCTGCCATACCTCTTCTCGAACTCCCTTAGTACATGCATCAATTCCTTCGAGTTCTGCTCGCAGAGCGCATGGAAATGCAGGCCGTCGATTCCCTCTAGATCCTCTCCCTCGAGGTCGCCTGGCTGGATGCCGAGCCTTGAACCCGGCAGAGTCGGGTTGTACATATCCGTTTTCATATTGGATCTGCCAGGATTCACTCTCAATCCGACTTGGATCCTCTTGCTGCTCCTTGAGATCTGGCCTCGATACTTTTTCCATTGCGCAATAGAGTTGAATATTATGGCATCTGAGTACTTTATCACGTCCATCATGTCAGGCTTCGAGTACGCAGGGGCGAAGGTGTGCACCTCCTTCCCGAACTCCTCCTTTCCGAGGCGCGCCTCTATGGGCCCGCTTGCGCAGACCCCGTCAAGATATCTCCTTATCAGCGGGAAGGTGCTGTGCATTGCGTATGCCTTGAGCGCAAGGAGCACCTTTGCGCCGCTCTTCCTCTTCACGTATGCAAGGATCTCAAGATTCCTCCTCAACGCAGCCTCACTGACTATGAAGCACGGACTTTCAACATTGCCGGTGAACCTCTTCGGGAAATCCTTGAGCTCATCAGTATAGAACTTTGTCATGGCCACACTACTCTGGAAGCTTGCCCTTGAAACCCACGACCTTCCATGGAAGCCCATACGTATTCAATGCTTCCATGAACCTGTCAGGGTCGAGCTGCTCAACATTGAAGACGCCCTTTCCCTTCCATGTCCTGTTGATCATAAGCATAGCGCCTATCATTGCCGGCACTCCTGTAGTATAGGAAATTGCCTGCGCTCCAACCTCCCTGAACGATTCGGCGTGATCGCATACATTGTAAATATACACGGACTTCTTCTTTCCGCCCTTAGTGCCGCTTATTATGTTGCCTATTACAGTCTTCCCCGTGTAATTGGTTCCGATTCCGGCAGGATCTGGAAGGAGCGCCTTGAGGAATTTGAGAGGCACTATTTTCTTGCCGTCATAATCCACCTCATCGATTCTTGTCATGCCGACATGCTGCAGAACCCGGAGATGCGTGAGATAATTCTCGGAGAATGTCATCCAGAACCTGATTCTCTTAAGGTTCCTGATGTTCTTCGCGAGGGATTCCAGTTCCTCATGATAAAGAAGATAACTCTCCTTCCTTCCTACCATCGGATAATCGAAGCTGAAGTGCGCGCTTTTCTGGTCAAGTATCGCAGGGGTCTCAATCCACCTGCCGTTATTCCAATGCCTCACCGTCTGCGTTACCTCCCTGATGTTTATTTCTGGATTGAAGTTCGTCGCGAAGTCATAGCCATGGCTCCCCGCATTGCAGTCAAGTATGTCTATGTAGTTTATCTCGTCGAAAAGGTGCTTCTGCGCGTAAGCCGTGAATACGTTCGAGACTCCTGGGTCGAACCCGCATCCCAATACTGCCATCAGTCCCTTCTTCCTGAATCTATCCTGGTAAGCCCACTGCTGCTTGTACTCGAAATGCGCAACTTCAGGCGACTCGTAGTTTGCCGTGTCAAGGTAATTTACATCTGCCTCAAGGCATGCGTCCATTATCTTGAGATCCTGATAGGGCAGCGCAACGTTTACAACAAGATCGGGCCCGGATTTCTTTATCAGCTGGACAAGCTCCTTGACGCTGTCTGCGTCTACTCTTGCAGTCTCTATCGTGCGGCCCGTTTTCTGCTTGATCTCATTGGCTATCTTCTCGCACTTCGCCAGAGTCCTGCTCGCGAGCATTATCTCCGAAAATACTTCAGGCACCTGCGCGCATTTGTGCGCAACAACCCTGCCGACCCCTCCAGCACCTAGTATCAAGACCTTTCCTATTGTATTACCTCTCACAACTTTGATGACATATTGGCGAGATTATTCTTATTAACTTACCTGAAAACTAGCCCTTCTTTATGCTCACAACCGTGATCTTGAACATAAGCGTCTGTCCTGCAAGCGGGGGATTGAAGTCAATGGTGACGGTGTTTCCGCTGATTGCCTTTACGACACCCTGCGCTGTCTGCCCGTTCGTCTTGGTCTGGAAGGTCATGCCCACCGCAACGGTCTGGTTGCCGAACTGCGTCCTGTTCACCTGGACTACAAGGTTCGGATTCACCTCCCCATAGGCCTCATTCGCCGGAATCGTTACGTTTACCGTCTGATTGACGCGCATGCCTATGACTGCATTGTTGAATCCCTGTATGACCTGGTTTGCTCCAACAGTGAAAGTGAGGACCTGCTTCCCCGCATTCGAATCGAATACCGTGCCATTGGTGAAGCTTCCGACATAATAAACGCCAACGGTGTCCCCATTCGCTACTGCGGTTCCTCCCTGCGCTCCGACTTCCGTCACATATATCACCGCTATTACTATCACGACTGCGATCGCCGCCAAGGCGTAAATGAGGTTCCTCGAGATCGGAACTTTTGCATTTGCATCCTTTGGCATGGCGCTCTTGGCTCCAGTTGGAGCTGAAGCCGCAACGCTTGACGTAGCCACCTTTGAATCAGCCATTTAACCGTGTATATATCGCAGGCTAACATTTTAAACACTACCTAAATGCCGTGGCTAGGCCTCGGCCGGGGTTACTGTCGGAGTTACTGCAGGCATAGGCGCAGGCGCCTTGCGCTCTTCCGCCCTTCCGGCAACGTTGAAATAAGTAAGGCTGTAAAGGGTGGCTATTGGGACGATGTAGACCAGGTAAACGATGTTGTTAGGCGAGAAGTAGAGCACTATAGCCATAAGCGCCAGCGTGACTGCCCTTCCCGCGCTTATGTAGTATTCGCGGTTTATCCAGAAGTATATCCTGTCCTTGGCGCTCCTGTCTATCTGTTCAAGGAGATTCGAGCTTGCCTGGTTGTTCAATGGAGTGGAGAATATTGTGAATGTCACAGAGAAGAAGAATATGGAGAAGACGGGATTTATCACCTGCGGCACAAGGAGCGTGAGGCCTAATCCCATACTTGTAACTATGCCTAGCCTCATGAATCTCCTCCAATACCTCTGCTTTAGCGCAGCAAGATAGTTTGCGAAGAGCGAGACCAGTACGAGCAGGCTTGCATAAAGTCCCGTTATCACATAGTTGTTCGTGAGCAGGAGCAGGTATATCGGGAGGATTATGCTGAACGGAAGGTAGAAGATGTTCCAGAAGAAATTATACCACTTGAAGTCGTTGTAGCCCAGCTCGTTTATCGCGGAATCGCGGAAGCCGAGGCGCATGGGCCTTGTAGGATTGCCCAGCTTCGAGAAGTACATTACATAAGCGCAGGCAAGGAGAACCACTATTGCTGCGATGAAGTCGTATATGAATCTGAGGGGGCCTGCAAACTGCGAGTACTGTATCATCACCCCTGCAAGGGCAGGCGCAACGAATCCCACGATGTTTCCTATGACATTGTTGTTGTTGACAAAGCTGCGCCTGTTAGTGCCCTTCGATATGTCCGAAGTTATTATGTTGTTGCCCAGCCAGAACGTTCCTATCGAAGCGCCGTACGCGAATCCGAATATTATCACATTGGAAACCATGGATGCCGATAGTACCAGCATGCCTATCGTGGCCGCGCGTATTATCGTGCCTATGATATAGAGATCCTTGGGCTTGAATCTGCCAAGCGCGTAAACTGTGGCGAAATATGAAAGCTCAAGCCCTGCGTAGTAGAATATGTTGAAGTAGATCACGGCCGCCAGGGAGACGGTCGCGAGGATGAAGAGGTTAAGAAAGACGCTAAGTAACCCACCTGAGAAATTGTACAGGTTAAATGAAATAAAGTAAAGCTTAACCTTATCTAAATTCATATATGGTCGCTGGAAGTAAGTGATAATGAATATATCAGACTTAAAAACCTAATCTTTCACTTCCGCTATTCGCTAGGGCGGGGAAATTAGGTTGCCGCTGCTCAGCGTGCTGTCGCTGTTGTCTGCGGAAGGGGTCGAGTTCGGGCTGTTTCCGGCTCCCGAAGAGCTGGAAAGCGAGGAGTTGCCTCCCGCGCTGCTGAAACTGCCCAAGGAAGGCGAGTTTGCAATGCTGGCAGGGGAATTCTGGCCCGCGGAACTGCTTCCCATATGCGCTACGGAGAGATGCGCGAGTGCCACGACTACTGCGATCGCCAGAATCGAGACCAGTATCATTTTCATGTGCGCCATAAGATCATCTTTTCTAGGTTTTGTTCACCGCCACGTTTCCCGAGGCCGAAACATTTACAGTGGCGGCGGTGACCCCCGTTGTCGAGGGATAGCTTGTCCTTGCAGAAGCGTATGCGCTGGATGAAACGGTGGCTGTGTGCGCCGAGTCTGTATAGTTGTGCCTGTATGTCGTGAATGGAAGCTGGGGTTGTGCGGTTGCGCCCGAAGCGCTGTAATTGTACGTGGATGCGGTGTGCCCTGTTGTGGTGTAATTGTGCCTCACGGCTGTGTAGTTGTACCTGTCCGCCGCGTCCCTTGCCGCCCGAATTCCACTGGGCACATTCTTTTTATATGCCGGCTACCAAATGATCAGCGACTGAAGCGTTCATCAAAAGGCAGAGTGTTTTCCATGGAGACCAAAATAAGCGTACTATCAACTGTAATGGCGGCCCCGGCAATAACTATACGGGTACTTGCCTTATGCGTTTACGCGCTGCCCCCGGGCATGTACAGGAGCAATACGCAGGCAACCCCCGATTACATCCTCAACAAGACAATTCTGCAGAACAATTCCATCGAATATGCCTTCACGTTCACCCAGGCGAAGCACAGCGTGACGGTTCTGCAGAGCGAGAAGCTCTATTTCATAGACACGAATCCCGTTGACGACGGCCTGCATGACACTTCCTCTGGAGACGACGGATATGCGATTGTAAATGCCACTGGGTGCGCGGTAAAGATTGCATATCCCCTTGCAAACGCATGATGTGTGCATATGAACCTCTTCGGGCAAGCGATCGGCAGGATGTATGTAATCACAATACTGCTACTTCTGGCATTGGCTATATACTCCTCCTATCTTCTCCGTCAGTTTCCATTGGCGCTGGCGTTTGCCGTTCTTATAGCCGGAGCAGCGGAAGTGGCGATAAACGCCACTTATCTCAAGCAGAAGTTGAAGTTTCCATTCTCAGGAGTGATAACAGGCTTGATAATAGGATCTGTGGCGCCGATAGGCGCGCCACTGCTTGCGATACTGGTCGCATGTCTGGTTGCAATACTCTCAAAGTTCTTCCTGAAGTCCAAGGCCACTAACATATTCAACCCTGCAGCGCTGGGCCTGCTTGCCGGGCTGGGGGTGTTCGCAATAGGCGATCAATGGTGGGCGGCATCCAGTGTCAATCTCTCCGGGTTTGCAATATCGATTGCGATAATACTGGCCATATGCACATACGAGGCCCGCAGGATGGTTTCAGCGATATCATTCATAATCGTCGCAGCAATAGGTTATGCGATACTGGGCAATTCGATAACGCTCTCCGGAATGGAGGTTGCCGTCATGGGAGTAAACTACTTCTTCGCATTGATCATGGTGGCTGATCCGAAGACCTCTCCGCACAAGAATTCCGCTCAGGTCGCATTTGGTTCAGGAGTCGCAATCCTGTATTCCGCATTCTCTTTCATAGGGCTCTCATACGCATACTTCATAGCGCTGCTGGCAGGAAATGCAGTCTACGCACTTTACAAAAGCCGCGGCCGCAAGCTGATTTAGCAGGAGTGGCAATCGCCCGATGCATACGCTATAGTTTAATTCTATTCTCCCGACAATGGTATTTAATAGCGAAGAATGGTATATGCTATTGGGTATATGGGTGGCAAGAATAAACTATCTGACCCTTGACGAAGTAAAGAGGATAAACGGATTGCTGGGATGCAGAGGTATGATAAGCGAGGGAAACCTGGCGTTTGTACTTGACGAAGTGAAAGACCTGCACATTTCAATTGAAAGAAAAGCCACAACCCTTATTTATAAGATGATACAAGCGCATCCGTTTTTAGATTGTAATAAAAGGACGGCTTTTGTTGCAATGCAGATATTTCTAAGGCGTAATGGCAGGGAACTAACATACAATGAAGCTACCGAATACATTCTTAAGAATCTGCTTTACGAGATATCCAACAATACTATTAAATATGAAGAAGTGGAGTACATACTTGTAGGTCTGATAAAATGAAGATGACCCTAGAAAATGAGGTAAAAGCTGTAATAGTTAAGTGGAAAAAGCTTATCGATTACTTGAAGGAAGAGGATGACAATAGAGTAAGCAGGATCAAAAGCACAATCAAAAGCGCTAAGACCTAAGTGATTACCCCCTATCAATTTCTTTTGAAAATTCATCGACACTTAGTTTCTTATATTCTCCGTGTTTTATGTCTTTCCATGCAGCGGCAACTCCTTTGAGTGTCTTTAAATCAGAGTGCATTGTCTTTTCAAGCTTGTTTAATGTTTTCTAATGGGCTTTGAAATCCCTTACCTTCAGGTATGCGGATGAAA
>CAYQOG010000006.1:20535-35895 GCA_964419095.1 Microcaldota archaeon | reverse complement strand
GGGATACAAACTTACTCTCCGATCTGGATATCTGATACTATGGAGAAGGTTCTTATCGGAGTCATTGCGCTTGAATCGGTCGGCCTTAAGGTAGATCCAAAGAAAGGCACACTGGAGAAAGATGAATTCTTGCTTCTGCCTGCCAAATAACTAGTCACATAAGCGTTCTCGTCTGATATCTGCCCCTGCTCTCTATCTTTGCAAGTCTGTTTAATATCGCCTTTGAGTCTTTCGAGACCTTGGCATAGCCTTCCCTGAACTCCTTGTACATCTCAGGAGTGATAGATCTTTTCATGAGCAGAATGTCGAGCGCTTTCTCCTCGGCATCCTTGCTGAATTCAGACAGCCCGAAGTCTATCACATGGACCTCTCCTGCATCTACCATTATGTTTGCTGGAGTGAAGTCTCCGTGGACTATGTCAATGCCATGCATCCTTGCGAGTATCTCTCCAGAATTCCTGATTTCCTGCTTGCCGAATCTAAAATCTTTCATAAGCTTCCCATCAAGCCTTTCCATGTAGACTGTGAATTCTCCAAGTGCAATAATCCTAGGCACAGGGATCCCGGCAGCAAGCAAAGCACTCATGACCCTAGCTTCCTTCTTTGTCCTCAATTTGCGTATCGAGACATCGAGCTGCGGAATCCTGTAACTCTTCACCTCTCTTTTTTTAACGAGAAGCTCCTCTCCGAATATCCTTGCAGAGTATATCTTTGCCTCTGCGCCTTCGCTCACCATCATGCGAACACCATTGCCGCGTCTACCCTGTACCTCTGCTCTATGTCGCACTTGTCAAAAGACATCGAATACCCGGCGTTGAGCATTCTCTCTGCCACAAGCGCTATCATCGCGCCGTTGTCCGCATTGAATTCATTTGCGCAGAAGCCGAATCTTGCATTATGCTCCTTTGCCATAAGCCCTAGCATCTCCCTGAGCCTGGCGCTCTGGGCGACTCCCCCGCATACGCAGATCTCATCGCTGTTGCTGAGAAGTAGCGCCCTCTCCGCAGTCTCGCAGAGCATCGCGAAGGCAGTCTCCTCAAGGGAGAAGCAGAGATCCTGCTTGCTGTGCTTCTTGGAAAGCATCTCCGCCTTTGTCATGAGGCCTGTGAAGGAGAAGTCCATGCCCTTTACATTGTATGGCAACTCCACATACTTTCCTCCCTTTGCAAACTTGTCTACGGTTGAGCCCCATGCAGGGTTAAGTTTTATCGACCTCGCAAAGGTGTCGAGCATGTTCCCTATGCCTATATCGAAGGTCTCTCCAAGAACCCTGTAGCGGCGGAAAGGCCTTTCTGATATCTTGAGTATCTGTGAGTTGCCGCCGCTGACATAAAGCGCAATGGGATTCTTTAGCCCGGAGAAGATCCTTGCGGCTTCTATGTGCCCGACTCCGTGGTTGACAGGAACTATCCTGACTCCAAGGCGCTTTGCAAGCATCTTTGCAGAGAGCTGGCCAACCTGCAGGCACGGGCCCATTCCCGGTCCTCTGGTATACCCTACCCCGGCAATCTCTTTCTTTGTCAGCCCTGCCTTCTCAATTGCCCTGTTTATCACTGCGCTCGCGTTGCTTATGTGAAATTCCGCTACCGCGTTCGGTATCATCCCCGCGCTTCCTATCCTGTACATCTCCTTCTCATTGGCCAGGACCTTGCCCTTCTCTACTATTCCAACTCCGAAAGTGTGCGCACTGCTCTCTATGCCTATTACAGCCATAGCATAATTAGTATAGGAAAAGCTTATTCAATGATTCGCTCTATCGGTTCAAGGCCGTAGGCGAACTCCTTCTTTACCAGGTCGAAGAGCGCGGAGTACTCCATCTTATCGGCCTTATTATCCATTGTGTAGAAGAGCCACATGGAGAATGCGTATTCGCTCATGCCAAGCGAGATAACCTCCTCGACATCGTCCTCGTTTATCTCCATCCATCCTTTTTCGAAGGCGCTCCTTTTCTCGCTTGTTATCGCCTCCTTGTCGAACTGGGCGTTGTCGTTGAAATATTCGTATGTCTTCCAGGAGTGGCTTGATGATAATGAGGCTATCAGCGCAGCTTTTTTCCTCAGCATGCACTCTGCTTTCGCAGCCTCCTTGTTCTTGATCGCCTTGTGCAGGTCAGAGATGAACAGGCTGTACCTGTTGACTACGGTTCTCCCAGACAATCCACGCGCCCCAGACTTATAGTTGCATAGTATAAATAAGTAAGCATAAAAAGCTTTACTATGCGCTTTGTGTAGTGATTTGGACAGAAAATCAAAATAATTCAGGGCAAAATATTATTTTTTCCGCGCCAACGAAGCCTCATTTAATAAATATGACCGTCTCATTCTATTCATGCGGTCGATGGAAAGCCTCGTCAAGTGGGGCGTCATCATTGTAACGGTTCTTAGCATCGCCATCGTGCTGATTGTGAAGTCAACACAGGCGGTTGTGGAAATAGGAACAGTCATAATCGCGACAATGAGCGCGCTGCTGGCCGTCTACATAACCACTGTCTGCATGAAAAGGAAGCAGAAGCCCTTTTTCTGGTGGAGCCTTGGGCTCTGGCTCTTCACGGCTGGCGTAATCCTTGAAATAGCATTCGCATACGGGATATACTCGAATCTGCTGATATCAACGTACTTGTTCATCGTTACGCTTCTTGTGGAATTCCTTGCGCTCGGGTCGCTCTACCTGAAGAAGAACGGCAGGGGACTTGTAAAATTATATGCCGCATTCATCGCCGCAGTTGCCGTGATCACCATTTACTCGCTTGCCGCCTGGCCCGTGGGAAACATCATCGAGGGTTACATAGTATTCGGCAGCCTCCCGCTGCCTGTAATCATTGCCTCATCGCTCGCAACCTTCCCTGCAGCCGCCATACTTGTCATAGTTGCCGCACAAAGTTACATGCAGAAAAGGAGCCCGAAGATGCTGAGCATAATAGCCGGAGTAATAGTCGTAAGCATAGCTGGAACGCTATACATAGTCTCATACCCCGTGCTGCTCTACTTCAGCGAGTTCATAGGGATTCTCCTGCTCTGGCTGGGCTTCGTATGAGGTCTATTGGATATGGATTTTTCAGTATTTGACAGGGCGCTGATGGGATACTCGCTGGGAGTGCACATACTCATCGTGACCCTGGGTATAGTCATACCGTTCCTGATATTCCTTGCAGAATTCTCGGCCGCGAGGAGCGGAGACAAGGACTATGCAATACTTGCAAAGCGGCTGTCCACCGCGCTTATAGTGCTCTTTGCGGTGGGCACGGCATCAGGCACCATAGTTGCGCTCGAATTGGCATTCCTCTGGCCAAAGTTCATGGCGCTTGTGGGACAGGTGGCAATACTTCCCGTGGTTGCGGAGGTCTTTGCCTTCTTCACCGAGGCTATTTTCCTTGCTTCATACCTCTACTTCAGGGACAAGGTATCCGGCAAATACACTCCTGCAATCATTATGCTGATAGCGGCATCTGCCGCGACACTGTCAGGGGTCTTCATAACCATGCTCAATGCCTTCATGAACACGCCCGTGGGATTCAACATACCTGCCTACCTGCAGAATGGCACGGTAACAGGAGTAAATCCCCTTGCGGTCTTCAATTCCCCTTCGTCAAGCCTTGAGATAATCCATGTCCTTTCCACTACATATCTTGCAGGAGCATTCATACTCGTAGGATACTTCATCTTCATGTTCATGCGCGCGAATGACCAGAGGCTGAAAGCGTATTACAGGAAAGCGGCGAGGCTGGCATTTCCTGTGGTCGCGATAGCAATATACGTTACTGTCATAACTGGACCGCTCTCGCTCAGCCAGCTCTACGCGCAGCAGCCTGAAAAGTTCGCCGCCATAGAAGGCGATCTCGCGCCCCAGACCCATGCGCCCGAATACATCGGGGGATTCCTTTCCGGCAATGCAATGACAGGATACATTGAAATTCCAAACCTGCAGAGCATCCTTGCCACGGGAAGCGCCAACGGGAGCGTGCCTGGGCTTAGCAGCTATCCAAGAAATACCTGGCCGCCGCTCTTCATACACGATATATTCGACATGCTCGTATTCCTTGGGTTCGGGATAGCTCTCTTCGTTGCATTCCTGATACTTCTAATGCTACTAAAGAGGGATCCATTCCGCATAAGGATAATGGCATGGCTTACCATCCTATGCTCCTGTATAGTGGTAGTGCTCCTGGAGGGAGGCTGGATAATGGCAGAGGTAGGCAGGCAGCCATGGATAATATACAACGTTATGACCGTGGACCAGGCTGCGAACTATTCCTCCTCGATTCTTCCGCTTGCAATACTCTTCGGAATATTTTATATCATAGTAATCCCGATGACCGCTGTCATACTGAAGAGGATATTCGACAGGAGGCCGTTGAAGAAAGAACTGGTGTCAAAAAATGGATCTGCTCTATATTGAAAATTACTTCATACTCTCTGTCTTCCTTGCCTTCTTCATGATAGAGATCGGAATATCGGTAATTTCACTCGCCAGATACTCCGAATACGGAAGGAAACTGAAGAAGTACCTCCTCCCGATCTGGGCCATAGACGGCACCTTCGCAGTGTTCTATCTTGTCAATCTTGAGGCCGCATACCCGCTGCTCCTGAACACCATAGGCTATGCGTATGTAGCCCTGGTGCTTTTTGGAGGAATATTCCTTGTATTGCGCAATCTCTTCATAGCATACAGCGAGCTGACCCGCGCCAAGTTAAACGAGAAGACATACGTGCGCATATATGCGGTTTCGACACTTGCAATAGCCGCAATAATCACGTATGCATTGAGCTCCGGGGCGAGCGGAATAGGGATAAACATCATAACAAAGAGCATAGATGCCACTGCCTTGCTGACCAGCGGATTCAGCCTCCTAATGCTTCTCGCGGTGCTAATATTATCGGTATCTTCTGCAATCATCTATTTCGACGTAGGGCGATTCAGGTACAGCGGAATTGCAGGAATGGTTCTCTCGCTGGTCCTTGTGGTTCTTGCAATAACGAATTATGCTCCCCAACTGGCGACAAACCTCTCCCATAGGATATACCTGCCGATAATCGCTCTCATAGCGATGGGAGTCACGGGAATTCTGGCAATGAGATCTTCAACGCTCGCAAAGTACGCGCTTATGGCATCACTAATAATAAGCGTAAACTTGTATGGCATGGTCCAGTATCCATATCTTTTTGGAACCCAGCCTATAACCGCGTATGCAAATAACGCCCAGACCTCAAACTACGTGATTGCATTCACGACCGCCGGAATGGCAATAGTTATAGTTTCCCTGCTCTGCCTGTTCTATATGGCGCATAAAGCGCGAAGGTGAGGCTGAGAGCCGCGCTTTCCTCTACTTTAGCCGAATGTGAAGGTGTAGAGCTTGAATCCTGGAGAGGCGTCTATCTCTACCGTGTGCCAGCCGTAGTCTCCCGTATTCACTATGTTATAGAGCCGCGATCCGTTTACCGTGCCTGTGGCAATGCCGTTTGAAATGTGCACATCCGCTCCAAGCTGGCTCTGGGAAAGATTCCTTCCGTCTAGCTTAACAGTTATCCTTGCGGATGCTGTGCCGTTCGCTCCTGCCACTATGTTTACCTTGTTGGCTTTGTATTTCAGGAATATCTTCGAGTTGTTCACTGCTATGATCCCATCCGGAGCGTCATACCAGGTCCCCGAAAGGTAGACGGTGTTGTTATGCGCATTGAGATTCCGCGGTATCGAGTAATTGACGGCATAGTTTGGCGAATAACCCTCATTGTTGCCCAATGCGCTTCCGTGGCCGCTTGCTTCCTGATAGCCAAGGTATATTTCGGGAGTGCCTATTCCTGAGAAGTTGACGCCCAGCGGCACGCTGGTGAGGTTAGGCGGAACCGGGTATCCTGCATCGAGGAGGAGCTCCCTTATCACCTTCTCCGTCTGATTGTAATCCCCTTCCCCGAAAGTCACATATCTTATGTTCCCGTTCTTGTCTATTATGTAATCAGCAGGCCAGTACTGGTTGCCATAAGCATCCCATGTGGCGTAGTTGTTGTCGAGCGCCACGGGATACTTTATGCCGAACTTCAGCACTGCAGCGGCGACGTTGCTGTAGTTGTGCTCGAACTGGAATTCAGGCGTGCTGACGCCTATTATCACGAGCCCGTTGTTTCCATACGCGTTGTACCAGGCGTTGATGTGCGGTATTGACCTTATGCAGTTTATGCATGAATAGGTCCAGAAATCAACAAGCACCACTTTGCCTTTCAGCGAGGCTATGTTGATGGGCTGCGAGTTTATCCATGCAGATATGCCTTGTATAGGGGGAGCGGGCCCGTAGTTCTGCAGGCTTGAAACGGAAACATTTGCCGGCGCAAGATTCTGGTTGAACGCAAATGTGGAGATGGCAGCAATTATTATTATGGCCACGATGATTCCGAATACTATGAGGTAAGGGCTAAGTTTCATCGCCTCACGTTCTCCGCAGTAGTTCCTGCCATGTAAGATATATAGGCGGGGAGCAGCGGCAGTATGCAAGGAGAAAGGAATGTCAGGACTCCTGCGAATATTGCTATCAGGAAATTGAGCTGCGTGTTGAGCATGGAAGTGCCCTGCGATCCTATCAGGAATATCGCAAGCAGGCCTATGTATCCCGTAACCACGAGCAAGCCAATCCCTACCAAGAACAACCCTCCTATGATGTTGAAGTACCTGAGGAATGGGCCAATGTGCTTTATGAAATCAGAGAGCTTTGATATGAATGCACCGAAAATAAGGAAAGGTATGCCAAGGCCCAGCGAGTATGCGAGCAGTAGCAGGAAAGCTATTCCAGGTGTGCTTGCAGCAAGGGCGTATATCGATCCGAGTATGGCACCAACACACGGAGTCCAACCAAGAGCGAAACCTATCCCGAATACCAATGACGAGAGGTAAGTGTTGCCGAATCTCCTCACCTTCATCCTGTGCTCCGTGCTGAAGAAGGGTATTATGTACTTGGCAGACGCGACAAGGAGGATTCCAAAGGCGATTATTATGCTCCCACCAATTATCCTTATTATTCCCATGGCCTGGTATGAGATGTGAAGCAGAATCGTCTGGAACGCTATGCCCAGTATGGAGAAGACTATGCTGAACCCTAGGACGAAGAATACAGAGTTAAGGAATATGACATCCTGCTTTCCCAAATAGACACCGCTGCTAAGACTGTTGGGCGCTTATATTCTCTTTAGTTCTTTCTTGGCTCTCTCTATTTCCCTTGCTGCCTTCTGCATGTGCGACATAACTATGTCGAGGTTCCCCACAAGGCCTCCCCTGAAGTCTGCAGAGACGCTCTTTGCAATGCGCCTGTTTATCTGTTTTATCATCTTCTGGTGCACAACAAGTTCCTTAGCCATCTTGTCCAGCATCTTGTAGTCATTCACGAGTTCGTTCCTTCCAGCTCTTTTCTTTGCGGCCATTTTATCAGTTACAATTGCAATACCTGACTTAAAACGCTATCGCTCGTGTCCATTACTCGAGAAGTCAAGGATCAGATTCTGAAATTCAGCTTCACAAACCCCTCTGCGAATTTGTATCCACGCGTTCTTCCCGCTACCGCCGCCATTTGCCTAGCCTGGTCAAGGTCTTCCTTCGAGATCTGGCTCTTGTGGCACGAAATGGCCTTGAGCTTTTTGTCCATCGTCCTGGTTATGTCGATTATCTCGTTCGAATCGTCAAAGTTTATCAGATACAGGCGCCTTACCTTGTGCGGTCTTAGCCCTTCCCCCTCGAGTTCCCGGAAAATGAGCCTGTTTCCTGCCATCGGGTAAACCGCGTCAATCGTGGCCTCTCCCGCCGCCCTGTGGTCCGTATGGTTGACAAAGCCTTTCTTCGAGTACATCAGAGTAGGATCCATGCCCACCACTATGTCGGGCCGTATTTTCCGTATCTGCCTCACGATCTCCTTCTTCAAGGCAATGTCTGCAACGAGCTCCGTGTCCTTGTGGCCGAGGAAGACGATGCCTTTCAATCCGAGTGCCCTTCCGGCTTTTCTCTGCTCCTCCTCTCTTATCCTGGCCAGCTTTGCCTCTGTCATCCTGGGGTCATCGGATCCTTTAGATCCATCGGTGCAGACGAGATAGTAGCACGAATCTCCTTCATTTGCCCATCTGGCAAAACTCCCCGAAGCGCCGAAGTCCAGGTCGTCAGGATGCGCAGCAACCCCCAATACTCTCATGTAACTACGGTTAATTGTCCGATTGCAAGATTATTAAACCCATATAAAGCATCTGGTTACTGCATCAGGTAGAATTATGGCTGCTGGAAAATCAAAGCCCTTAAAGTACAATACAGCAGAGGACGCTGCAGAGAAAAGGAGGGAGAGGGCACTTGGGCCAAGCTACAAGTGGATTGCCCTTTCGAATACCACTATCGGGGCATTGATGGCAACCATAGACGGTTCCATTCTCATCATCTCGCTTCCTGCCATATTCAAGGGCATAGGGATAAATCCCCTCGCAGCTGGAAACGTGAGCCTGCTTCTCTGGCTGCTGCTTGGATACACAATAATATCGACCGTTACTGTGGTTACCATAGGAAGGCTCTCGGATATGTTCGGGAGGGTAAGACTGTACAACCTTGGCTTCCTGATATTCACGCTGGCATCGATAGCCCTATACGCCGCGTCGTATCTTACGTCAGGCGCGGTTGCAGCCGAATTATTCATAGCGCTAAGGTTTGTGCAGGGACTGGGAGGAGGATTCCTGCTGGCCAACGGCGCAGCCATACTTACCGATGCATTTCCGCTGGGCCAGAGGGGAAGGGCATTGGGGATAAACCAGATTGCAGCCGTGGGCGGGAGCATCATAGGACTTGTCGTGGGAGGAATACTCTCGGCGATAGATTGGCATCTCATCTTCCTCATAAGCGTGCCAGTCGGGATAATAGGCACGGTATGGGCATATGTCGGCCTGCATGAGCTTGCGACGATACGGAAGAAGCAGAAGGTCGACGTAATAGGCAATGTCACATTCGCCGCTGCAGTGCTGTCGCTCCTGCTCTCGTTTACCTACGGCCTGCAGCCATACGGCAGCAGCTCCGTCGGATGGTCTAACCCCGCTGTAGATGCGGGCCTCTTGCTGGGTTTCATCATGCTTGCAGTCTTCATTTTCGTGGAGACCCGAGTACGGGATCCGATGATAAACCTCTCGCTCTTCAGGATCAGGGCCTTCGCTGCGGGCAACATAAGCCTCTTCCTCGCGGGCATGGCAAGGGGAGGGCTGCAGTTCATGATGATAATATGGCTGCAGGGAATCTGGCTGCCTTTGCACGGCATAAGCTATATGCAGACGCCATTCTATTCCGCGCTGGACCTGATACCCCTTGCAGCGGGCTTCCTCATATCAGGCCCTCTCTTCGGATACCTGTCCGACAGGTACGGTTCAAGGCTCTTCGCCACTCTTGGCATGCTCCTTAATGCCGTGGGCTTCATAGCGCTCGCGACCCTTCCAGTCAACTTCAACTACATCCATTTCGCACTGATACTTCTTTTCATGGGCATAGGCCAGGGAATGTTCATAGCCCCGAACACCTCTTCAATAATGAGCTCCGTGCCTCCGGAATACAGGGGCACCGCATCAGGAATAAGGGCCACGCTCTTCAACCTCTCTTTCGTATTCAGCATAGCATTGTTCTTCAGCCTGCTTACGCTTGGCGTCGCATCGACTCTTCCAGCCGCCCTTTACAACGGACTGGTAGCGCAGAATGTCAGCAGCACGGTGGCGCTCCAGGTCTCCAGGCTGCCGCCTACCGCCGCGCTCTTCGCGGCCCTGCTGGGCGAGAATCCGATGAAGGCGATCATACCGCAGAGCAGCCTCAGCGCGCTGCCGATGCAGAATACAGACGTGCTCCTCGGCAACAGCTTCTTCCCCAGTCTCATCTCTGCTCCCTTCCTTGAGGGGATAAGGATAGTATTCTATACGGGCATCGTAATGGTATTGGTAGCTGCAATATGCTCTGCCCTGCGCGGCAAGAACATACCCTTCACGCGTCCTGCCTCCTGAACCCTCACGGATATTCGGAAGAGCTTCCTGGCTATTATCCCCTTCCGATTACACGAGAAAACAGTCCCTTCTCCTTTCCAGGACTCTCCCTTATGAAAGGAACCCTTGAGACATAGATGTTTGCAAGGTCTATTACTGCCTTGCTGAACTTGGACTTCTTGTCGTATACGTAAACAGGTATGTGCTCCGCAGTGCTTACCGATACCTCTTCATCGTCAGGCATCATCGCTATAACACGGACTTCGGATAGTTCCTGTATGTCTGGCATGCTCAGCTCATACTTCTTGTTCTTTACCATGTTCACTACGATGTTTGTCTTCATGTTGCGTTTCGAGTATTCCTTTGCCATGCGCAATGCGCTGAGGCTGCTCGCCTCGTACGGCTGGACTGTTATCAGCGCCTCGTCATATGAAGCCAGGCTGTCGGGAAACGGTATGCCTGGCTGCGTGTCAACGATCACGTAATCGTACTCCGAGGTCTTCAACTTGTTGAAGAATACGGTAACCTGCTTCTTTGTGGGAGTCTTACCTGTATAGCCCAGCCTCCCCGGAAGGACATGCAAACCTGTTGTCGCATGCGGTATTATCGCGCGCTTCATGTCCACCTTGTTCTTCATGACGTCTAATATGCCTATGTTCACATCCTGCAGGCCCAGATAGAGCCCGACGCACGGGTTTATGTTGTCTTCGTCGACAATGAGCACATTGTAGCCCTGCATCTGGAGAGCCGCAGCAAGATTCACAGCTATCGTGCTCTTCCCAACTCCTCCCTTAGTGGAGCAAACCCTTATCATGTACGCGTTTTTCACGAAAAGAATAGGCACAAGGACTATAAAAAAGCTTTGCCACGCTTTGGTTTGCGAATCACTTTAAGAAAGGATTGAATTTCTGTTCCAGAAGTCTCTGCATTGGAACAAAAAGTGGCCTTGGCAAGGCGTTCCATTCGAACCACCCAAATTCTTCGCACTTGTCAGGCTCCATGTTGTGCAGCTTGCCAGAATTGATCCTGCATACGAAGAACAAGGTTATCGAGTGCTTTCCTTCTTTCTTGAAGATATTGTTTGTTACACCCGCAAACCTGATTACTTTTACCTTGAGCCCTGTCTCCTCCAAAACTTCGCGCATTACCGCATCTTCAAATTTCTCGTTGAACTCAAGCTTTCCGCCAGGAGGAGCCCATGTGCCTCCGCCATGCCTGCCCTTCCTCTTTCCGAAAAGAACCTTGTTTCCTTTGAGTATCAGCCCTGCAACTCCTATAAAAGGCTTTTCCTTTTCTCCCTTCATGCTGATACCAAGAGCCATTGGGGTTGTCGGGATTTGAACCCGAACATGCAGGTTACGCCTTTATCACAAATCAACGCTCCAAATCCTCATCATCGCATTTTCATGCTCATATAGATTCTATTAAACATCTGGAGCCTGCCGCGCTGCCAAGTTACGCCACAACCCCGTGGCAGGAAATACATGCGGTTGGCTAATATTTAATCCTTATGCATTCAGCAGCTGTTCTCTATCACGATGGTCTGCGTGTACACGTCTCCTGCAGCGCCTCCAGGCACACCTGCGCCGAAGAAGACATTTGCACTGCTGCTGGCACCTACAGAGAGGCCGGTGTCAAAAGGCGATGACGTCAACGCATTTGCCAAATCGAATGATATGCCATTCGAGCCTGCCCAGACCGTGTTCCCCACCCCGAACGAGTTAGAGCCTGTCCCCATCCAGTCGCCTCCGTATACAAGTATATTGGCTGCAGTAGTTCCACTATTTGTATCTGTTATTGCATTCTGCGCGGCGGTGTTCGACGTTGGAGTGAGCGATCCGAAAGCTATCGCATTTGGCGACAGCGATATTGCGCATGTCCCCGTAGAGACCACGCTGCCGAAGCTTGCGCTTGGCATCACGCCTCCCGGCGGATACGATCTGATTATGGCGCCATTCCAATACTCTACCGTAGCGCTTCCAGCCGCGTCTCCAATGAGTCCGAGGTATAAACCGTCATTCGCAGTTGTGTAAACGTTGGATTGGTTGAACCCCAATTCGCTACCGTAGTCTGCCCCTCCTGGGACAAGATACATGGTTGCTGAACCTGCCGAAACCGTCACGCCTATAGTGACCCATTCATTTGACCATGTGCCCGTATCTGGCGGCGCGTTCCACGATGTCCACGAAGCGCTCGGGGCTATACCATACCACCCCGCTCCATTTCCCGCTCTGGCTATCTGCCCTGCACCGAGGGAGCTTGCCAGGAAGAATACATCATCAAGGTTTGCCGTGTTGGTATAATACTCGATTATCATATTGGCGCTCTGCCCCTGTGCCTGTGTGTAGAGATAATCGCCGCTGCCTCCGTTTGCATAAAATGCGCCTGTGCCAAATGGCGACCCCGAAGGCGCAGATGCGGTCTGACCTGCCGTTCCTGCCGTAGTCCATCCTGTCAACGAATTCCCCGGGAAATACGCCTGGAATACGCTGTTGCCGTCATCATATTCCCCATATGTGGGACTCAGCATTGGCGCTTCGCCAATGCCATTCGTTCCAGTGCTGGACAAAAGGTTTGTGTTAATCGGGGCAAACCCTATGTACGCTATGTAATTTCCGTTTGCAGCTATGGACGGATTGATCTTTGTCCATATGACGACGTTGCCCACGCTATTGCTCTCTATCCATGCTGGTATTATCGTACTGTTGGGATAAAAGTACTCAAAGTTGGCGAGGCCGCCATTATATGATATGTAATCCGAGTACTGGCTCTCCGTGACATTAAGCAATTGCTGGAAGTAATTGCCTGTGACCGCGGGTTGTGAATTGTTGAGCACTATGCATGCATAGTCTACTATTCCAGCGGGTATGGCTATTGCTGCAGGGCATATCCTGAATGCTTTGGAGATTGAAGCTGCAAAATAATTCCCATTGCCTGGGGTATTGGCGGTTATAACATACGTGCCGACTGCGCTTTCGGCGAACTGATCCTGCGCACTGAAGGATGCGTGGAAGGCGCCATTGACATAATCATTTGCAGACAGTTGGTCGCTGACTGTTACTATATTTGCTGTGACTGTTGCCGCGCTTCCATATATTAAGTTTTGCTGGAAGTTTGGCAGAGTCAATGCCGGCGTGGCTTTGCCCACTGTCAAGGTGTCCAGCACACTGTACCCGCGATTCACATTAAACGCGTTTACTGTGTAAGACCCTACTGCGCTAACTGGAAACGTGTATGTTGTCGAGCCTGTGCCGCTTGCCTCGAGCACCGAATTCACAAGTATCTCGCACGTGTCCGTGCTCGGCGAACATGTTGCCTGCAGGCTCGATGTTCCTCCGTATGTGACTGGATTCGGAGTTATCGAGAGCACTGCCGGGGCATTCGCCTGCAGCGGAGCCCCGAAACTGGCGCTTGGCATCACACCTCCCGGAGGATAATAGCGCACTATCATTCCATCCCAGTATGTTATGTGAGTGCTACCAAGACCGTCTCCAATCAACCCCAAATAGTTCCCGTTATCGGTTATGCCTTGCGAATTCGTTAACGTCCCATAAGTAGCGATACTGAGCGTATTGCCGCCTATGTGAGCGCTTGCAGTCGTGCCTGCTATCACGATGTCGTATTTGTACCATGTGTTATAGCCTGCACTAAATCCGCTACTCGGAGCGCTCCATGATGTCCAACTTGCCGTATTTGCAAGGCCCGAATAATCGGTGCCTCCTCTGCCATCAAGTCTTCCCATCTGTCCTGTTCCAGAAGACGAAGTCAGGAAGAAAAGATTCCCAAGGCCGTTGGTATAAACATCAAACGATATTATCTCATTGGCGCTCAAGCCCTCTACTGTTGTATACATATAATCTCCGTTTGCGCTGTTTGCGTAGAATGCATTTGCCGCGCCGAAGTTGCTCCCCGCGGGAGCTGCTGCAAGCCCTGCGGTGCCGTGCAATGTCCATCCGGTTGTAGATGCTGGGTTCACGTTATAGTAAAGGAAGATGTTCCGGCCGTTGTCGTACTGTGCATAGGTTGAGGCGAGCTGAGGAGCTTCTCCAGTCGTTATGCCATCAAACAGATTGAATGACGTCGTGGCGAATCCCATATAAACCGTATTGGAGCCCGATGCAGGTAGGAAGTTGGCAGGTACGCTGAGCCAGTAAAAGGTATTTGTGGACGTATAGAGGTTTGTAGTCTGCCTATTATTCAAAACATTCCCCTCCAGCCATGAAGGTGCCAGCGTACCATTGGCGTAGAAGAACTCTATGTTGTTTAGAGTGCTGGATTCGTAGCTCTTGTATGCCAGGCTGTTTACTGAAAGACCAAGTTGGAAATTGTTCTGCACCCCCGCGCTCTGTGAGTTTGTGAATGTTATCGGAACGTAGTCCACTATGTTTGCCGGCACGGTTACCGGATCGTCTACAATGCTGGAATAGTTTGCATCGCCAGAGCTGCTGAACGATATCTCTACCATCTGGGTTATAGGTATCCTGAAGCTCTCATGCACGTCCACCGAGTTCGCCGTTATTGTGGTAAGCGGAGTCAGCACAGTGCCGTTCGAGACGTCCTTCACGGTGAAGTTGAACGTGGCAAGGTTGCCTGCCAGCAGCGACGCGCTGAACGTTATGTTCAGCGGATACCAGTCTTTACCAGTGAGCGCGTATTGCCCTCCTATCACGGGCACGTGTATTTGCAGCGGTGTGGTCGAATTTGAGCAGTAAGGGTCAGGTTCTAGGTTCGTGTATATGCATGGCGATGAAGGGGCCTTTCTGACCGTGACATTGTAAAGCGTCAGGGCGTGATCCGCATCGTAGGCCAAGAAATAGAGCCTCCTGGCTCCTGCTTCATATCCCCTCCCGCTGAGCTCTCCGTACGGCAACGACAAGCTCCTGTTGAAGACCACCACCGAGTTGTTTGCATCGCTACCTATCAGCTGGCGCATCGCTCCCATCAGGTTCCTGAGGCGCGAGCTGTTGAGCGCAGTCAGATTGTTGAGCTCTCCAACCGAAAGGTATGCTGCAGATAGCGAGACGTTACTGCCGATCTGCTGCGGCACTACGTCACCAACCTGCGCGTGCGACTTGTTGCCTGACATCAGCACCCAGCGGTTTCCGTAAGTGCCGTTAAACGAGCCTATTATCTGGTCAACGCGCGCATTGATCATGGCGTTGAAAGAGGTAGTATTTACCAGAGAGGCGTTCGGTTTGAGCTGGCCTGCAGTTGTCGCAGCCACTATTGTAGTAGTGCTTGCTATTGTGGCGGTGCTTGTCGATGTCGTTGCATTTGTAACGTACTTTGTCGTTGTGGTGGGCGGCGTTGTCGCGGCAATTGCGGTCGTCGGTGCCGTTGTCGGCGCTGTAGGCAGCGTCGTCGTAGCCGAAGTCGTGCTGCCCGCAATTGTAGT
>CAYQOG010000006.1:0-20435 GCA_964419095.1 Microcaldota archaeon | reverse complement strand
GGTCGTTGCAGGCAAGGTTGTCGTAGAAGGCGCAGTGCTTGCAGCCGTGCTCGTGCTGGCGGAAGCCGGAGCTGAAATGAATATTATATGGTATTCAAATCCTGTGATTGCGTTGCCGGATGCCGGATTGGGGATGAATATGGAATTGCCAACGGTTGCGTTCTGCACCGTTATGCCGTATATGACGTTTGCGAATTGGCCTGTGAAGTTTATGTACTGGCCTGAAGAGGAGCTTGGCATTCCTCCGTAGGCCATTGCCCATATGGAGTTCGCCGGCAGCCCCGTCTCATAAAATGAGGTTATGATGTTTGCGACTGCGTTTTGCGTTACTGTGGCGGGTGGAGCGGAGGTTGTATCCTGCACGGTCGTGACCTGGCTGGTTGGCATAGTGGTAGCGGCAAGCGTTGTACTTGCGACGGTTGTGCTCTGGTTTGCGATTATCGTAGTGTCGCCCTGACTCAGCGGGGCTCCGCCCTGCGTAGAGTTTGCTCCCAGCGCCAGCGAGAGTCCGGCTGCCGAGAGGTAGCCAACGAGACCAGCGAGAAGCATGAACACATAAAGGGGATTTAGTCGCCGCATCATACCATTCTTTAGTTCAGATTCATTTCCGAATAAATATATTACCTGCGCCTCGCGCCGAAGATTCTCTCCCACACGGAGACGCGCATGTAACCTCCTTCATTTCCGTCGCCTTTTCCAGATATCGTTATCAGGGAGAGCGTAAGCCCCTCTATGCTCCTTGAGAACTTCGAGTTGCCTTTGTAGAGGTATGCAGGCATGCTCACGTCTATGCTCCTTGGCACGATCTCGTCATCCTCCACCACCGCCATAAGCCTGTCGCCATACATCTCCTCTATCTCCTTGGTGTGTATTTCGTAGCTCTTTCCCATCTTCTTGTTCAAGACAAGCCCATGCTTAACCTTGTGCTTGTTGAAAACTGTTGAGAGGCGCACTGCGCTGGCGCATGAGGCCACGAATGGGAAAGTCACTATAAGCCCGTAATCCGCATCGCCATAGCCCAGGCCTGATGCCTGTATTCCCGGCGACGTGTCTATGACAACGAAGTCGTATCCATGCTTGTGCAGTTCTGATATCAGCTTGTCCGCGTGCATCTTCTCTTGCGCGACAACCTCCGTGACCACCTTTCCGGGAAGAACATTGAGACCTGACGGCGCGTGGAAGAGCGTCGCATCCTGGAGCTTCGCATTGCCTCTTGCCACGTCAAGGTAGCCTGTTCGCGCGTCATCGAAGCCAAGGTGTAGCGCAACGCTTGGATTTGCAGCGTCAGCGTCTATTAGCAGTGTCTTGTAACCGTGCTTTGCAAGGGCCACGCCTACGTTTACCGCTATAGTGGTCTTACCCACGCCTCCCTTCTGCGAAGAGACGCTGATTACAAACGGCTTATCCATGCTCATCCATCTCGCGTTTTATCCTCTCGCGCATCATGACCAGCTTGTTGGCCCTCTCCCTCGAATATTTCTCCCTCCCGATCCTGCCCCTTGCGAAGACCATCATCGTAACGCCTATGATCGCAAGTCCGACTATATACGTATAAGGATTCAGCAGCACAGTGGACCTGAGGGTCCCGCCGAACTGGCCTATCTGGGAGAGCTGCCCCTGCCTGTTCGTTATTGATATCGGCAGCGTGTAGGTTATGTTCGCGCCCTTTGTTATCACATACGCATAAAGTATGATCGTTCCTGTCGACGAATTTGTCAAAACGTTGAACTTAGGCTCAAGCAGCTGGTTCGGATTCGCCTTTATTATTCTGGAACTGTTCTCTATCGGCACCCCCGGCGATCCGGTAAGGTAGAAGTAGACGTCCTGGGAGGCTGAGCCTGTGTAGAGCACATCCACGCTCAGCTGGTTTGTCGAGTTTACATAAAATGCAGGCAGCGCGAAATTGACGCTCTTGAGCAGATCCCCGGAGCTCACTGCCGACTGCTCTGTAAGTATGTTCTGTATATGCAGTCCGAGTATGGCTGGGTTGGGATTCTTTATCTGGTAGTAGGCTATGGCGCTGTTGTTGCTCGAGAGGTTGCTTATGAACCATGTTATCACATAATAACCGTTCTGGATTGAGATGTTGCTAGGAACACCGTAAGCGCTTATGTCGGCCTTGCTTTGCGCCACGCTCAGCGGAAGCAGGGTCCTCAGGGTCGCATTCTTCAAGCCGATGTATGCGGTAGTCTGCACGTCTCCCTGCGCAATGGTTCCGTTCTGGAGCAGGCTCACCTGGTTCATCACGCTTGAGAATGTCTGGTTGGCGCTGTATACGTAGAAGATGAAGTCCTGCACCGTCCTATTAATGGTGACATTGTTGACGCGGACAGAAATGTTGACCGGAATGACATAAGTCCCGGCAGGCGTGCCTGGCGGCGGCGAGAAGAGAAGCGTTGACGAGAGGCTCTGACCTGGCGAAAGGGCAAGCGCGCTTACTGATAAGCTTGAGACGTTCCCATAAGCCCTTGGCAGGCTCAGCCTGATCATCTCCGGAAGCGGACCTGAATTCTGGAGGACGAGTGGTGCAGAGGCCTCGCTGCCTGCGGAGAGTGACGTGTAAAGAGGCGCGTAGATCATGCTCACTGAAGCTATGTTCACCAAACTTACCGAGGAGGGGCCCACCGGCGTTCCGCCGGTTCCGAAGACGGGGCTGCTCGAAGCCGATGTGACTGTATAGTGCGTGGTAACCGCATTGGTTATCCTGTTGCCATTGTATACTCCGTATACTGTTACATTATATGTGCCTTGCAGATTCGTATAGCCGAACAGAGAGCCTGTCTGGTTGGCTGATTGCCCCGGACTTAGACCCAATTCATTGTATGTAATAAACGAATTTGTCGAGGGCCCCGTTATGTTTACATGGAGCGTTATCTGATTTGAGGCAAGGCCTCCGCTATTCTGGTAATTTATCTGGAATACCAGCGGAGAACCTGCCGATACGGGGCTTCCCGTGCTTGCGCTTGCTATCTTTATGAGAGCTGCGGGCACGAAGTCCACCGGTGCGTTTGCAGAGACAATCTCCCCGAAGGTTGTGAGATTGAGATCCACTATGTAATTGCCCGCGCTTACTTGGGTTGTATCGAAGAGAAAGTTGCCGTTCGTTACCGCGTTATAGGTCACGCTATCCAATGATATTCCCGACTTATAGGCAAGGACAGAGTTGGACGAATAATAGAGCCCGACGTAGCCGGACATGCTTGGTACGGTGCACAGCACGTTCGCCGTTGCGGAATAATTGAGCAGCGCGCCGCCTCCCCATTCAAAGGCCGCCAGCACGTTCGGTGCTATCGTAAAGGGGCAGATGACGTTCACCGACGCGGTCAGGGTCTGCTGCGAAGAAGCGAGAGCTAAACCCGCCAATTGCATGCTGATTATGACGGATAGCAGAGTGAATCCCACTACGCCCTTTTTCACTTGATCTCCTGAAGGGTCTGTCGCGCCTTACGTGTGCTTGGGATATAACAGCATTTAAACCTTCCTAGAAATAGACGAGGCGAAATTCGCATCCAGTTGAAGTTTTAAGAATAGTGGAAGCCTTCCCCCGAGGCATTAATTTATAAAGCTTTACTATCCTATAAAGAGCGACCACGGTTTTCCCAGTGATGAAGCATGTCGAATAAACGCGAGAGCAACTTTGCGATGCTAGGGGTATTAAGCCTATTTGCCATACTCGCTGCCCTTGCGGTACTTTCCATTTATGCAGTCTCTGTAAACGCAGGAACTCTAACCTCAAACGTTGTTGCAAACGTCATAGTATCAAATACATGCTTCACAAGCATAACTCCTGCGCTGCCTTCATTCACCGCAATAACGCCGCCTGGATCTGACAACACTAACCTCGCGATAACCGACACGGACAACGGCGGAAACCAGCAGGCGACGATCAACATCGCTGGAACCGGCGGCTCTGGAGGAACAATAGGCTACTGGACGGGACCGGGAACCAACACGATACCCGTAGGGAACACGCTATGGGACTCCGCTTCACAGGGCTCGTACACAGGCACTGCTCTCACGAACGCGCTTGCCTCAACTTCAATAACCGTGGCTACTCCTAACACCGTTAACCCTTCAACCAATACACTTGTATACCTGGGACTTGGCATCCCCGCTGGGCAGCCTGCAGGAGCGTACTCGCAACAGATAGAGTTCCAGAACTCGTGCGGAACTGGAAGCACCACACAGACAGTCACGGCGAACGTGGTGGTACAGGGAGTCTGCTACATCTCGCTCTTCCCTTCAGGAATATCCTTCGGAACGCTCACCCCTACTGCCACATACAACACAAACGTTATAGTAAGCGACAATGACGTCGGCGGCAATACCGCGGCTAACGTGCTTATCGAGGCTACAAGCGGAAGCGGTGCGACTCTTGGCTACTGGATAGGCCCGGGCTCAAACACGATACCTGTCGGGAACACGCTCTACAACGGCGGCTCCCTGGGCTCCTATGCAGGTAACGCGCTCACCAACTCGCTAGTGGTCACAGCTATAAATGTTCCTGCTCCTAATATCGTTGTGACAACGACAACGGCAAATGTCTTCTTCGGCCTCGGAGTTCCTGGCGGAACAGCAGGTGGCACGTATACACAGAACATTTTAATAGAGAACTCTTGTTAACTCTTTTAGGGATTAATTTGATTAAGGTCCAGCTTGTAAGGCTACTGCCCTTGTTTTTAGCGGCGTCACTCTCCCTAATATCCTCTTTGGCGTATGCGCAGTTCGGAGAGGTTGCAGGGCAATTGTTTACTAATGTAAGCGTAGGTTCTACGAATACGGTGACATTCACGCTTGTCAACAGCGGCGCAACTCCGATAAGATTTGAGATAGTCCCTCCTCCCACCTTCAGGTCCTCAACATCCAACAGTGTGCCTCCCACGGTCACTGCAAGCCCGATGAACGGGACCATGGCCCCGAGCACCGAGTTTAGAATAAATGTCACGGTATACGTGCCGAATGCAAAGAACAACACCCCTGGCACGCAGTGGATAGGCGTTATACAGGCAATTGTCCTGAGCAACAGCTCTTCAACCCTTTCAGGAAGCGGGGCCAACATACAGGAGGGAGTGGCAAAGATAATAACGATAACAGCGCAAGCTCCTCAGCCATCTATACTCCCATATGCCATTGGGGGCGTAGTGGCGGTCGCACTGATAGGCGGAGGCGCATTCTACCTCTCCAAGCGCCGCAAGGCCAAGGCGCCTAAGCGCGCAGTTGCGGGTGCAAGAGCTTCATCCAGAGGCAGGAAGAGGGTTGCCTCAAAGGCCGTAAGAAGGAAGGCAGTAAGGCGCACTGCAGGGAAGGCGAAGCCAAGAAGCCGCAGGCGCAGGAAGAGCACGAGAAGGAGAAGAAGGTAAACGCTACGGAATCGCAACGCTACTTATAAGCGCTTTCCCTCAATATAGACCTGATGGCTTATGGCAATTCCGATAAAGGCGGTGATATTCGACATAGGCGGCGTGATAACCAAGTTCCCCGACCTGGAGTACCTTATGTATCTCTCCAACCTGAGCGGGGTTGGCGCCGCCAAGATAAAGAAGACAATAGACGCGTTGATACCTGCATTGGAGAAAGGCAGGATGTCAAGTCATGAATTCGAGAGCAGAGTGGCAAGGAAGCTCAAGATTCAGAAGAAGGAGCTAGAGTGGTACGAATACTACGTGAAGTATGTAACAATAGACGTAGACATCACGGATCTCATCGCGCAGCTGCACAAGGACTACGTTACCGCATACATAACTAACATAGACGCGTCGAAATACGTGTACTTCAGGAAGGTGCTTGGCCGCAACCTCTTTGACTACCGGTTCGCGTCTTGCGATCTGCATCTTAGGAAACCCGACCCAAGGATATACAGGCACGTGCTCTACAAGATGAAGCAAAAGCCTGAAGAGACCGTTTTTATAGATAACCAGATAGAGAATGTGAGAGGAGCATACAAGGTAGGAATGAATGCCATACTTTATAAGAACAGAAGGCAACTTGATATCGACCTTGCAAAGTTTTTGGACTGAAGGTGTTGAATTGAAGAAAGAAGAGAAACCTGACCAAAAGGGGCTTACCGTAAAGAAGGCCGAGAATTTCTCCGAGTGGTACACGCAGGTGCTCATCAAGTCTGATTTCATTGACTATTCAGATGTCTCGGGATGCATAGTGCTGCTCCCTGCCGCATACGGCGCATGGCAGATCATAACTCAGGCAGTTGATGCGAAATTCAAGAAGGACGGCATAGAGGATGTCTACTTCCCTCTTTTCATACCCGAGAAGCTGCTGCTAAAGGAGAAGGAGCATTTCGAGGGATTCGTGCCTGAAGTGGCTTGGGTCACCGAGGCAGGCAGCTCGAAGCTCGAAGAGAAACTGGCGATAAGACCCACCTCGGAAACGATAATGTACAGGAATTTCTCCAACAGAATAAGATCCTGGAGAGACCTTCCTTTGCGCTTCAACCAGTGGAACAATGTAGTAAGATGGGAGTTCAAGCATCCTACTCCATTCATAAGATCCAGGGAATTCCTATGGAATGAGGGCCATACTGCCTATGCCTCTGAAAAGGAGGCCAGGGCAGAGAGTGATGTGATCCTGAAAATATACCAAGACGTACTCAAGGACTATCTTGCTCTGCCAGGAATAGTCGGAGTGAAAAGCAGGAAGGAGACTTTTCCAGGCGCGATTGCAAGCTACAGCATAGAGCACGTGATGCCTGACGGCTGGGCTATTCAGGGTCCTGACTTCCATCTTGACGGACAGAACTTCGCGAAGGCTTTCGAGATAAAGTTCCTTGACAAGGAGGAGAAGCAGCAGTACGCATGGCAGAATACCTATGCAATAACGACGAGGGAAATAGGGGTGATGATAGCCACCCATGGAGATGACAAGGGGCTGGTGATACCCCCCAAGCTCGCATACGTACAGGTTGCAATAGTGCCCATCTTCAGGAAGGAGGGAATGGAACAGGTAAAAGACTACGCGCAAAGCGTCTATGAGCAGCTAAGGCACAACTACCGCACAAAGCTTGATGACAGGGAGAGCTACTCTCCCGGCTTCAAGTTCAACGAGTGGGAGCTGAAAGGGGTGCCTATACGCATAGAGATAGGGCCGAAGGAAGTGGAGAAGAAGAAAGTCGTGATAGTGAGGAGGGACACAAGCGAGAAAAGGGAAATAGATGCCGCATCGGTAAGCGCGGAAATAAAGGAGACAATGGAGCATATACACGAGAATCTATACAAGAAGGCGGAAGCAGCTCTTCATGCATCAACCCACAACGCGGATAATTACGAGGAGCTCAAGAAAGTTATTGCAGAGAAGAAAGGCATTGCAAGCGCTCCTTGGTGCGGAGACCAGGCATGCGAGGATAAAGTGAAAACGGAAACCGGCGCAAAGATAACGAACATTCCACTGGAACAGAAAGGAAAGGCGGGGAAATGCATTGTATGCGGAAAACCTGCAAAGGAAAGAGCGAATTTCGCCAAGTCATACTAAGCTCTTACGGCTTTCCTTCCCTGAACTTCTCTGACTCTTGCGCTTTCCATCAGCGCGGTCTTCAGATCTACTCCATCAGCTGCAAATAGCGAACCTACTGCATGAGGCTTCTTTCCGGGAACCACAAGAGCAGGAACTCCCTCCCGCTCAAGGCTCTTTATTGCCTGGGCTTTCGCCTCTCCGCCTCCTCTTCCCATTGCTCCATTGCCGTTTTCAACTGACATGAAAATGACCCCTCCGACATTATGACCGCTTTCCTTCAGTGCTATACCGACCTTGCTTGCAAGCGCATCGTTGTCGCCAAGGGTTGTAACCTTTGTGGCAAGGGGATCGTTCTCGTTTACTATAGTTATAGTGTTATCCCTCCACGCCCGGCTTATTGCATTGGCAACTCCTGTTTCCGGGTCATCCTTCATGACGTCGAAGTGGTTCGTTTCTACAAGGAGCTGGCCTACATGAATTTCCTGATTCTCAAAAAGATGCGTATATACACGCATAAGCTGCGGCATGCCCCTTGAAGCTGCAGTTCTCGGGTCGTCATCCGGACTTAGCCTGCCTAATTCCCGCGCTCCGGAAGTCACTACGGCGAAACGCTTTCCTTCATGGTGCCAGAGATTTCCAATATCCGCTGCAAGATGGGTTAACACTATGTCATCTAGCTTTCTATTATTCATTAGTACGCTGGTCGTCCCTATCTTTACCACAAAGCACTCTCCGTTAACTAGTTCGTTCATATTTGCACTCCTTTGCCGCGCTTAAGGTCAGATCTTTATCATGTAAAGTTGGCGCCGGTCTTCCTCTTCGCCCCTTTACAATGGCGGTTGGCGGTACATCACTTCACCGTTCCAAATACAATTAATTATTCCACTTGCCCTATATAAACATTGTGTATGAAAGGTCGTCTCAGTGACTCTCTATTCATCATAAGTCAGGAATACCTCGTCTCATCATCAACGAACACACACATTCAACGACTCAGCTTTTTCCCATCCGCCTCTTGTTGCTCTTCGCGATTTCATCCATTCCCAGTAGCCCTATCGGGGTAGGTATGCTGAATCCCCTGCTCTCTGTAGGTATGAATATTATCTGGTTCTTGCCGTTAAGGCTCACTTCATACATCATGTTCAGCGACCTGAGCTGCATGGCATAGGGATCCTTCTGGTACTTCTTGGCAGCCTCTATTATCTTGTCTGCAGCAAGCGACTCGCTCTCCGCGAGCTTTACACGCGCCATCTTCTCCCTGTCCGCAGTGGCGACCTTTGCCATTGCGTCCTGGAGCTCCTGCGGTATCTTGACATCTCGTATCTCTACGGATATCGCCTTTATGCCCCAGGTCCCGACGCGCTCCTGTATAACTTGGTCAATGTCCTTGCCTATCATGTCCCTTCCGGCCAGCATGTCGGAGAGGGTGCGCTTGCCTATTATGTCCCTCAGCGCGGTCTGCGAGGCAAGCTGGACTGCGTTGCTGTATGACTGCACATTAAGCGTAGCCTTCTCCGGGTCGGTTATCTGCCAGAAGAGTATCGCATCAACGTTCACTGGCACGTTATCCTTGGTAAGCGTCTGCTCTGCGCTGAATGTCGTGTTTATCACCCTAAGGTCTATGACTGATGGAGTGACTTCAAAGAAAGGGAGTATGGTTATGAAGCCAGGACCAATTATGCCATTGTACTTGCCAAGCTTGAGCACAGGCATGCGATTCCATTCGCTTACTACTCGTATGGACATGCTGAGCAGCACAAGGAAGGAGATAAAACCGACCACCAGGCCCATCAGAGGTCCCACTACCAGGTAAAAGAATAGCCCAATTAGCACTGCAAATATAATGTCAACGAATATCGCGAGTCCTGACCCTCCATAAGTCTTCATAGAAATCCTCCACAATGATTAAGCTCAGTCAAACGTTATAAAGGTATCTCGGGTCTGACAGAAATAGCCCCAAGAAGGTTGGAATTACTTCTTATCCCGGCCTTTCCAGTCGTGCTTCCAATGGCTATGGTCATTGCCGGCTTTGAATATGCCGCTCAACAGACCCAGCACGATTGCTATCTTGAAAGCGGTATACCAGCCTATTGCACTAGCCACTAGCCCTTGCGTCACTGCGCCAGGGAATAGGTCTGGAATGATCCATCCCCAGAGGAATTTTATCAGGAATAGGGCGATTATGAATACGATTACCATTATCGCTATGACTCCAGGAATTATTGCAATGAACCATCGTTTATCCATTTTATCCTTCTTCGCCATGAATTTATCATATGCCTATGCCACTTGTAACATATAACACCTTGTTTTATCGCATAATGAACCGCTTTAGAAAATAAGGGATAGTTCCAGCATAACCATACCTGAAGATTATTGTTATATCCCTCTAAAATTACAGCAGTCCCAGCCTAAATGGAATTCAGTTCCAGTTTATGTCTTATAGCTATTTTTAAGGAAAAGTATCCTCTTTGGGTCTATTTTATGTGTGGTGATCGTAGTCCACTATAGTCACAGTCTTTATATTGTCATTTATTACATACTTCAAAACGAAGTGGCCGACATGCCTTTCTCTTACCCCGGCATATTCTCCATGCATCCACTTGCCTATACCATATGGGTTCTCAGCAAGTTTGTTGAACGTATCTATAAGCCTCCTATAGGTAACGGAATCCTTTTTAACCAGTTTCTTTAATTTGAACTTCACATTATCTGCAAGATCCACTTCGTAGGACATTAATGGCCACAACTATGGGTTTTTACCCCCAAACATCACTGACTAAGGCTTTAACTGACTTGTATCTGTGTACCTTTCCAGTTCGCAATTCTTCAAGCCCCTTATCAAGGTCGCTTATCTTCCTTTTCTTCATAGCATTGACTATAAGAGTAATCTGTGCTTCTATGTTATCTAGCCTTCTTTCCAATGTCGCCATACCTGCCTTTGTACCAGCCATAAGTAAATATACTTACTTTAGATATTTAAGCCTTATTGTTAGTCAGCTTCCCTCGTAAAGTGGCTGTACTCCAGCATACCACTACCTTTGGGTAACATTAGTCCCGCCCAGATTCGAACTGGAGTTCATGGATCCAAAGTCCATTGTCCTTGGCCACTAGACGACGGGACTGCAGATAACTATTTTATCTCTACCTTTTAATATACTACCTTGTGAGGTGCACAATATGACAGAAAAGCTTTACTTAAAGGATATGTATCTCAAACAATTTGAGGGCAAGGTAACGAAAACAGATAGCAGCAAGATTTGGCTTGACAGGACCGCATTCTATCCTACTGGCGGCGGACAGCCGAACGACACGGGGAAGCTTTCATCGAATGAAAAGGAGTTCAATGTCACCGATGTAAAGAAAGAGGGAAATGAGGTAGTTCACACATTGGAAAGCGCTGAAGGACTTAATGCCGGGGATGCAGTCATAGGAACGGTAGACTGGGAAAAGAGGTATGCATACATGAAATATCACACCTCAATACACATCTTCGATGGGATTGTCATAACGCAGCATGCAAATGAGGGACTCTCTACCGGGAGTCAGATATATTCGGACAGGGCAAGGATAGACTTCGATATGCCAGAGCTGAACAAAGAGTTGGCGCAGAAGATACTCGACCAGACTAACAGGATAATCGGGGAGGGCAGGAAAATAATTGTCAAGGAAGTTGGACGTGAGGAAGCCTTGCAAATGCCGCATCTTGTAAGGACGGAGCCCGGCAGGGAACTGATGAAGAAGCTCGATACGGTGAGAGTAGTCGAGATCGAGGGACTTGACATGCAGATGGATGGAGGACTGCATGTCCTCAACTCAAACGAAATAGGAAAACTTGCGCTCAGCTCGTTTACCAATAAGGGTTCTCACAGCAAAAGAGTAGAGCTCAAGATCGAGGTTCAGGCTCAGATGAGGTAGCTGTAAAGAGGATCATCCTCGGTTATGCGCTTGTAGCTTATCCCCAGCTTATCCATCCTTTCCAGCAATGGCTTAAGATCCTCCTTCGTTGCAAGCTCTATGCCTATCAATGCAGGTCCTGTTTCCTTCGAATTCTTCTTCAGGTACTCAAACCTCGATATGTCGTCCGTCGGACCGAGCGCGCTATCAACGAACTTGCGCAGTTGCCCTGGCTTCTGCGCGAAGTCTATCAGGAAATAGTGCTTCAATCCCCCGTAGATGAGGCTCCTCTCCACGATCTCCGGATATCTGAGTATGTCGTTGTTTCCGCCGCTGAGAACGCAGACGACTGTCTTCCCCCTTATGCCCTTCGAGATGCTGTCCAGCGCAGCAATGGACAATGCCCCCGCAGGCTCTGCCACTATCCCTTCATTTTGGTAAAGCTCTATCATGGTCGTGCAGATCTTTCCTTCAGGCACGAGAACTATCTCATCGGCAAGCTCTTTCACTATCTCAAAGGTCTTCTTGCCTGTGGCCCTCACTGCTGCGCCGTCGACGAATGTATCTATCCTATCCAATGTTGCTGGTTTTCCTTGCTTTATCGAGTCATACATGCTTGGGGCACCCGCAGGCTCTGCGCCAACTACCTTCGTATCCTTTGACTTTGCCTTGATGTAAGTTCCAACTCCTGAGATGAGTCCGCCTCCTCCGATGGGACAGACAAGATAATCAATTTTGCCGTCACGTTGCTCGTATATCTCCCTGCCCACGGTTCCCTGGCCTGAGATTACCCTTTCATCATCGAAAGGATGTATGAATGTCGCATCGTTTTTAGTGCAGTATTCGTGTGCAGCCTTTGATGCCTCGTCGTAGTTTGATCCTACCAGCTTTATCTCAATCCACTGCCCCCCGAAGTGGCGAACTCTAGCTATCTTCTGAAGTGGGGTTATTGTAGGCATGAAGATCACTGCCTTTATCTTGAGCAGTGAGGCGCTCAGTGCGACTCCCTGGGCATGGTTTCCTGCGCTTGCGCAGACAACGCCCTTCTTTCTCTGCGCCGCCGAGATCGAGCTCATCAGGTTGTAGGCTCCGCGTATCTTGTAGGACCTCACTACCTGCAAATCCTCTCTTTTCAAGTATATCTGCGCGCCGTATTCTTCAGAAAGCCTCTTCGAGTGCCACATTGGCGTAGTGGACACTATAAGTTTGAGCTTCTCCGCCGCCTCGTCTATCGTTTTCACAGTCACATCCATTTCCTCAACCAATCACTGCGATGCATGACACTTCGACCTTTGCTCCCTTAGGAAGCCCCGATACTGCCACTGCGGCTCTGGCAGGCTTAGTGCCCTTGAAGTATTCCGCATATATATCGTTGAACCGTTTCCAGTCATTTATGTCTAGGATGAAAGCCTCGACCTTGACAACTTTATCAAAATCCGTTCCAGCAGCGACGAGTATTGCATTCAGGTTATTGAGCACCTGCCTTGTTTCCGCTTCAATGCCGCCTGGAACAAGTTCTCCCGTCTTAGGGTCTATTCCCACTTGCCCGGAACAGAAAATAAAACTGCCTGAACGCAGCGCCTGCGAGTACGAACCTCCCGGCCTTGGCGCTTTGTCAGTGAATATCTCTTCTGGGACCATATAATCATTCGATTCAAGTGCTCAGAGCTCCTTGGTTGCTATGTCTATCGGCTTCTTCTCGTAGTTCAGAACCGCCTTCTTCACCGCCCTCAGTGATAGAGTTGCGCAGTGCATGCGCACCGGGCCAGGATCCACGTTTATCAGCTTGAACAGAGCAGCCTTATCCATCCTCTCCACTTCTGCAAGGCTCTTTCCTTTCAATGCCTCTGTTAGCATACTTGCGGTCCCCATTGAGATTACGCATCCGCTCCCCTGGAATTTCACATCCGTGACCTTGCCCTTCTCTATCTGCAAATATATGTCTATCTTGTCCCCGCAGGAGATGTTCTCCTCGTGCATCGTTGCAGTGGGCTTGCTCATCACGCCCTTGTTCTCAGGGTGCTCGTAATGGTGTATAAGCTCCTCTGCGTACATGTCCAGTTCCATGGTATTCGACCTTAACCTGCAGCAAAAGTCAATGGGAAGAAACTAATTAATATACCTCCTACCAGGGCTATGACACCCAACGCGGAAATGAGGTAGATTATCTTCGACTTCTCGCTATGTTTATGAGGAAATTGATAAGCACCAGGTTGACTGCCGTGGCCATTATTATTATGGCTATGACGATTCCTGTTGTCCCCACATCTGCAACTCCCACTGCAACGTTTGCCCTGCTGAAGATCAGGGTAACGAATATGGCCGCAGTGGTTGAAAAGACGCCCATCAGGCAGGAGAGCCTGAATGCCTCCTGCGCCTCTATGTTGAGCAGCAGCCTGGTGCTGCTTGTGGAGCCCGATCTGCCAACTCCTGGAAGCGCGGCAAGGCCCTGCACTACACCAACAGCAATGTATTCCTTTATCCCTATGCCCTGCAGGGTCTTCCTGTTCTTGTCCTCCGCATACTTAGTCCATAGAGGCCAGTTATGGATGTGCCCTGCACTATATCCAATACAATCGATACAAAAAGCTGGCATAGATCTATCACTGGAAAACCTTGCGGAACTGATCTAGGCCTAATTTTTTATGCATCTTTATATAGCCTGTCGTGGTTTATATTCTTATGCGTTATATCGTCATAGACACGAGCTCCATAATCTTCGGGCTCTCAAACGGCAAGGACGCATTCAAGGCAGCCAATGAATCTGCAGACGGATATGTGCCTATAATCTCAAAAGGCATAATCAATGAGCTGAAGGAGATAAGCGAGAGAGGCTCGAAATTCAGCAAGTTTGCAAATACTGCCCTCCTGCTCATCATTGAATGGCGCATAGACATAGTGAACAACCAGTCCGCGGTTGACGACTGGATAGCCGAAGCGGCGAAGAAGGAGGGCTATGCGGTCTGCACCAATGACATGGAGCTCAAGAGGGCGCTCAAGAAGGCGCGCATACGGGTATTCAGCATTACCAGGTCGGGGCTCCTGAGATAGGCATATAAATATGCTTCTGCCAATAAGATAATGCATATTTTCTAGTCATTGGACAATCTGGGCTGGTGAGGATTTGTACTATATACAGACGATAAACGATACTATAAGCATACTGCCGAAGTTCTTCGGCGAAGACATAAAGAAGTCAGCTGAGAGCATACTCAGGACCAAGTACGAGAGGACCATAGACCGCGATCTTGGGATCATAATAGCGCTGTTCAACGTAAGGGATATAAGCGACGGATATATCACCCCTGGAGATCCTTCAACGCACAACGACGTAACATTCGACGTGCTTACTTTCAGCCTCGAGGTCGACGAGATAGTGGCGGGAGAGGTTTCTGAGCTTGTGGACTTCGGATGCTTCGTGAGGCTGGGCCCTATAGAAGGCCTTGTGCACCTCTCGCAGATAACGAGCGATTTCATAACATACGACAGGAAGAATGGCTTCTTCGTATCGAGGAATACGGGCAAAAGCCTGAAGAAGGGCGACCTTGTATACACAAAGGTCTCGACGATAAGCCTGAAGAACAACATAAAGGACACGAAGATTGCGCTTACGATGAGGCCCGACGGGCTAGGAAAGCCCGAATGGGCCAAGGAAGGCAAGTCAAAGGAATGGAAGGGAAGGGAGAGGAGGACCGCGACATCGCGTCCGAAGAGGAGATGATTAGATGGTAGACCAAGCGTGCAAGAACTGCAGGTTCATAGTGATGCAGGGCAACGTCTGCCCGGTATGCGGATCCAATCAGCTTACTGCAAGATGGAGCGGCTACGTGGTCATACTGGACGTGGAGAAGTCACAGCTTGCAAAGAGGCTGGAGATAAAGGTGGACGGAACCTACGCCATGAACCTCAGCGACTGAGCAGCTCAACCCTGCAGTCTATCATGTATCCGAGCAAGAGTCCTCCTGATCTTCCGAATGTTCTTATTTTATCAAGGAATTCGCGCTCGTTTCTCACAATCACTACCAGTCTTTTATCTCTTGCAATGGCCTTGCAAGAATGCATTTTCCTTAAACCGTCACTAGTTATCATGCCAAGCCTTCCAAAAGCGAGCTTCCCAAGGTCCCGCTTGCGCATTTTATCACCAAAGCCGCCTTCAACAATCAACCTCTCAGTTGCCTCTTTCTCAAAACAGGAGCGCAGAGCGTCTTCTGGAGAAACAGCATCAACATTCTCACTTTTTGCTCGACTAACAGCAATATACGATTTACCTATTTCTATCCTTATGCTATTCCGTGAGCTTTTAATTGACCTTAACAAAAGCATTATGCCTATCCCTATTAGGATGGGAAGAAACTGGGAGATGTAATCGAGGAAGTCGCTCATACCCTTACCAGATTAAATCTGTCATGGCCCAGAGACAATGCCCTATAGCCCAACTCGGGCATGAACATCAGCGCCTTTGTCACTTCCTCATTGCTTATTCCGCATTCTTTCGAGACTTCATTCACTTCAACACTAGGCCCGTACCTGCTGATTATGAAGAGCGAAGTCATCCTAAGGAACTTTGACCTGGTTGAGGAAATTTCATTGCCGAGCTGGAGGTTCTCCCTGTTCAAGGCATTTATCCTGCTGGACAGTATTATCTCTCCCGGAGTCTGCGGGATAGCGGACTCCATCCTTGATATTTGGGGTTTTGGGATCTGGCTTGCAAGCGTCTCAACCAGATATGGAAAGAGACTCCTTATGTCGAATTCGTAGTCCTCAGAAAGCACCGCTGCAAGGCTCAGCATTCTCAACAGTGCCTCATGTATGAAATACAGTGGAGATGTCTTAGAATGAAGTTCAAGGACGAAGTCTTTGTCGGTAAGTGATATCGTGTAGAATTTATCTCTATTCTCCAGCTCTACTACATACTTCAGCGTATTGCCATTGCCTGTCTGCCTGAGATTCGGGTAGTTGCTAAGCTTGCGGCGTACCTGCGGCATGCTTGTAAGTAACCTTACCTTTATGTTTATTGTGCTTGCAAGATAGCTGTCCGTATTAATCTCTTTCATCTAATTTAACCTCTACTGCAATTGCAAACGCATCTGCCAAATCGCCTTCTTTTATTCCAATGCGTTTCAGTTCGCTAAGAATCACTCTCCTGTCCCCGCCATTCACTACCAGTTCTCTTATCAAGAGTTCCAGTTTCAGGAATCCGCTCTCCCTGCTTCTTGAAATCAACTCGCGAGCCCTGTCGTTTCCGCATATCCTCTTTACCATCGCCTCAAACTTTGAGAGACTCAGTTCCACGTGCATTTTTTCACCAATAAGCAGCCTTAGCGGAGCCGCAGCCTCAATCCCGATGACGCGACTTAGGCAGAAGGCTTCCCGCACATTGAATTTGTTAATCTGGATGATCATGCAGCTGCCAAGCTCAAGGTTCTGCATCATAGCTATCTGATCATCTCTTAAGTTGTAATTCCTCTGCAATACCTCCAATGAAACCTTGTCCTGCACCCTGAAAACGAAAAGCGTGGCCATATTGCTCAGGAATGGCGCGTCAAGGTCCCCTATGATCTGCGATGCAATTACAATTCCGACCCTATACTTCCTGCCCTCCCTTATTATTGTCTCAAGCGGCTTGCTTCTCTCGATGAGCTTCCATGCTTCGTCAAGTATTACGAAGATCCTCCTGTTCTTTTCCGCATGGCCTCTCTCCCTCATCTTTTCCGTGATCCTTTTCAGGATTGTTATTGCACCGCTTACCTTCTTCCCCTCCGGGATCCCCTTAAGGTTCAGGTAAACTATCATGTTTCTGTCCTGGTCGATAAGCCGCGGTATGTTGTCCGCATCAGAGTCTTCCGCAGAGAAGAGAGTTGCGAACTCTGCGTATTCTCCTGTAAAATCTATCACTATGACTACGCATCCAAGGACTGCATACAGTTTGAGCATAAGGTTCTTCGTGAGATAAGTCTTCCCGCTGCCCGTTATCCCGGTTATGAATACATGCGGATTCATGAGCGCATCCGGATTCAGGAAGAACGGCATTCCATAGACCCTGGACATGCCTACAAAGATGCCGTTTGCAGAGGAGCCCATGACTCTTCCTGCGTCCTGTTCGTCCATCCTTGGCACGTAAAGAAGTTTTGAGACTTCAAGCGAATTACTCATCCATTCACCCGAGGGAAAGAAGCAGTTCCTCTCCTTTCAGCACAGAATAATCTGCATTAAGCACAGTGGAAAAGGCATCGGAAACATGTACAAGGCGGGCATACGAGGACCTAGCAGCCTCTATTTCATCCGGAGATACTGCACAGGTCCTTATCCGTATGGAGACATCCAGCGCCTTGCCCTTGCTCCTTATGCCTTCTATCTCCTTCTCGAAGACTTCCAGCTCACGCTTTATCTCATTTGTCTTGTCATACGTTCCTTGGGAAAGCCTGGCAAGCGAGATCTCGCGCATTCTCCTCTTCGTTTCCAAATTCTCAAGGAGAGCCTTCTTGTTCATCTCCATGACTGCAATCGAGAACTCAAAAGGCTCGCTCATGCCCTCTATCAATGCAAGCATCTCCGAGCTGCCCACGCTTATGCCCCTGTTAGGTCTCAGGACCGCAGCCGATACGGACTTGTAGTCATTGCCTATTCTCTTCACCGCAGATCCTATGTTATCGCTGAGCCTGTACTCGTTGTAAATCTCCACGAGAAGCGAGTGCCGCAGCAGCATGTTGTTTATCAGGTGGCCTGAGCTGTAATAGAGCGCAGAGAGGAATATAAGGAATGCTGCGATTCCGAAGAGCAGCGCGTTGTAGAAGAAGATGCTCGCTACCAGCGCAGCTCCGGCCAAGGCATAGAACATGTACGAATAGAGCTTGTTCTTGAACTTCTCCTCTTCCATAATATCACAGGAACCTGAACATGCCGAAATGCGCCTCAGAGCCCAGGATCTCGGCGAACTCGCGCACCGCTATGCCAGTTATTATGAGGCTGAAAGCAGGAAGCACAAAAGTATAGACTATCAAATAGGAGATTTCCTGGAGTATCCAGTCGATAACTCCTGAAAAGGAGTTCACGAAAGACTTGAGGGGATTGACTACAGAAGACGAAATTGATGAAATGAGGCTGTTGGATGTAGGCGAGGAAAGCTCTCCGTACAGGCTGCCTTCTATGCCTGTCGCATTAGTGCTGAGCTGTGTAATATTATCCAGGTTTATCTGCGATGTGTAAGAGTTTGCTATTACCGCATCAAATACGTAAGAGAGCGGAAAGACTACGTACAGGCCAATTGAAAGTGCCATGAGGAAGCCTCCCAGCTTCCTGGTAGGATAGAGAGTCCTCAGGATTATTCCCGCAGGAAGTATTACGCTCACAGCACTTGCATCTATGAAGAGAAGCACTGCGCCCTGGACCACTGCCCCTATTGCAATTGTGCTCAGCGTCTTTATGACGTACTCAATCTGTACTATGATGGGATTCACGATATAGGAAAAGGAGATCGTGACAAGGGAGAAGAAGCTCAGCTGCAGCGAAGCTATCGCACCCAATGCTCCATTAAGTGCAAACAATCCTGTGAGGAGAAGGGTGACAGTTGAAAGTATCGACTGGTGGAAAGTTCCGTTCATGGAGTAGCCCGTGCCTATCAGATAGTTATACGCCAGACACATAGCCGCATTGCCTGCCATTGCAGCAGGGCATTGCATCGAGGTTGCAGTGCTCATTGTCATCTGGTTTATTGCAAGGCTGACCAGGCCTGTCTGCGAGAAGAGCCCTATCATTGCACCTACTCTCGCCCCGTTCAACAGCGACTGGTACAGTTCATTCTTCCCGAACTCCTTGAAGCGCTTCTCATTCACCGCGTATCCAAGTCCGAGCGCTATGCCGCTGACCGCTATCATTATTCCTATCGTATAAACGGCTATGCTGAATCCATACTCTCCGAAAGGTAATACCTGCATTGATTCACAACACGTTTGCGGTGAAGTTAGAGAGCAGGTGTGTGGACGCTAGCGCAAAGCTGTTTGCCGTTACCGACAGAACCGCCACGATTATCGCTCCAACGATCATGTCTATGGCCATGGTGTGCAGCGTCGCCCTCTTGTATGAGGGGAAAAGCTGCCCCAGCGCGTAGAATATCCCCGCCACTATGAAGAGCACCGCGCTGAGTGCAGGCCCTACTCTCATCAGTATCTGCTGCACAGAGTTCAGCGTTCCCATTATATCCAATGTAACCCCGCTTGCGTTTGCAGTCCTCCCGAAGATGCCGAGCAATATTATTGCAAAAAACGGCATCCGCGCGCATATCCTTTCAGGCCAATCCTTTTCCGTCCTTCCTCCCATCTAATCACTTATACTCAAGTAAATATCTTTTATTCAAGTATAATATATAAAGCTTTCCCTGCAAACTAATATTATGGACATCAAGCTCCTATTCTTTTTAGCAAAATATAACAAGAAGATTATTGCCTCAGAAAATAACATAGAACATATATTTGAAAAGCATAAGGAAATTGTCGCTGTTTGGCATTGTATAGGCGAAACTCTATATTATCCTGACGATGTGAGAAAGAGCATACACAATAACAGGGTCTGGTTGTATTACAGATTTTACAAAATATACGGCAAGTATTTAACTGTTATAGTGCAAATAAATAATGGGGAAGGTAAGCTATTGACAAGCTATCTAACTGACCGAATAATGCCTGGTGAAAAGGTATGAAAGAAAAGCTAAGATTTTGGTTTGACGAAGAGGGGGATATACTGGACATATCGATAGGCAAACCTAAGAAGGCAATCTCAAAAGGGGTTGGTGATGATATACTTGTTAGGGTCAGTCCTAAAACCAATAAGGTTGTAGGATTCACTATACTCAATTTTACCAGGAGATTCAAAGGCAGGCACGCAGAACGAGGAATGCAAATCCCTATAAGGGCAAGCGCAAGCATAAATTAAGTGGTTAATTACCTTATTTTCCTTGCAATGAATGTCGTGATCCTTGCAGGTTCTCCTTTCTGAAGCTTCGTTCCTCTCCTAAAGAGTTTCAGCTGCTCCCAGCCCTCCCTCTGATATGCGCCAAGTATCTCTGCCTCTATAGGTCC